>JAIEPT010000331.1 GCA_019748295.1 Gemmataceae bacterium
TTGAGGTTGCCCGCGTTGTCGTAGGTGTACGTGAAGTTCGAGATGTTGGTCCCGTTGGCCTTCTTCTGCTGCACGTTCGATAGCTGACCCGCGAAGTCGTACGAGTACGACGTCGTCGAGACCTTCTCCTGCGCCCAGTTCAATCCTAGCCCGTTGGCGTCGCTGAAGCCGAAGCGGTAGAGCACCTTGACGTTCGGACTGCCGGTCTTGATCGTCTCCACCCACCACTCGCCCACGAAGCCGCCGCTGGAGGGCGCCACCGTCATCTGATTGGTCGTCGTGCTGATCGACACGCTCGGATCCGCCGGCGGACTCAGAAGCAGGCTTGGGTCGTCGTAGTACGTCGTCGGCAAGTTCCCGAAGTGATACCCGCTGGCCGAGTTCGCCGTGCCGTCCCAGCGGTACAGGCTCCCGTCCGGCTTGATGAAGTACCAGTAGCTGAACGAGCCCCGAACCCACTTCTCGTTCTGACCGCCGTAGTTCTGATTGTACCCCGAGGCCGCGTAGTCGAACCCCTGACGGTTCTTGAGGAAGGCCACCATCTGGTCGTCCGCGTAGCCCGGATTGCTCGCCAGCTCCGCCGGGGCACGCCAGAACACCTCGTCCAGCTTGGCGAGCAGCGTCCCCGTCGCCGAAGTCATACCGCTATACCCTTGGACTCCCTCCAATATTCTCATAAACGCAGACTAGAAAATCGCGCTAGTCCATTTCACTTCTTCGCCCAGTTCGTTCTTCTCGAACCAAAACCTAATAGAGGCGATCGCCCGATCTCTAGGGACAAGGTATTTTCTTGATATTAGACTCGCGTTCCCAACAAAGAACCGAACAGATCCCTCAATTTCAGGGTTCCCTAATGAGTACAGCACCGGATCAACCTCTTCGTCGGCCGGTACGAACATAAGAAAAGATCCGCTATCGCTTAACCCAACAACAAGTCTTCCACTAGCGCGCACCAAGTCCACGCAAAATGGCATCCCATGAAGAACTGAAAGACTCAAAGAAACAGATTCGATGCGACTTATCAAAGCATCAAATGTATCAAAACTCTCTTCTTTCGTATTGTAAAGCTCATCAGTGTATTGCATCTGTATTGAACACGCTGGTCGCAACGATCTTTCTTGATTGCCTATGGCAACTCGGTCCATCTGGAAACTCCTTGCTGAAACCTCCAGCCAGAAACGCCTCCGCCTGATTCAAGAAAATAGACGTTGAGCGTAGACTTGTGCGGGAGGATTTTATGGAGATTAAAGCGGCACATTGCTGAGGTAGGGCAGGGAGGCAGGTTTATGTATAGATTTCCTTCCGTGATTGCGAGTTCGTGCATAATTCCGGCAACATGGCCTTCAACGTGTGTGGGAATTGCTGCGTTTAAGCCACTTCCCGGGCCGGCTGGGCGTACGGATCTCAGGGTCGAACCTGGGCCTTGGGAACCCGCTTGAAGCGGTATCTCAATGCCAGCGAACTCAAATATCCCGACAGCGGGTCCGCTTCCCGGATACACTGGTACGCTTGGATGGAGTGCGCTGCCAATACTGCTTCGTCCCGCGTTGGAAATGCTCGTCCATTCAACGTTGCCGGCCCCGTAGGCTGCCTCAAAGTTTCTGAACCAGTCAATGCCGTTTACTGGCGAGTGAGCAGAACGTATCGTTGACGAAGCGAGTTCACTCGAAGTCGAAGCTCCTCCGGAGTTTAGCTTCTTGGGCATTGCCGCACCAAAGAGCACTCCTGTTACTAGGCCAGAAGTCTTCCCTCCTAGGTGCTCCCAAGGGTCACGCCTAATCGACGCGTCAAGTTCGTCAAAAGCGTCAACGGGGTCGGCAACCACATCCCGCAGGAACCCAGCAGGCCCAGTGATAATTGTATATATTTTTGCTTGCTCGTACATGCCCTGAGCAACGCCTTTTGAGAACCTATACGTTGCGTTTTTCTTAAGCGCAAAATTGTGAGCATCCGCAATTCCAGGGCTATCTACTCCATACCACTTCATTGCGGCGATTTGAAAATTCTCAGGCAAATTGTTGAGCGATACGCCAGCAAGTACTAGTGGATTATGGCAGGCCACGCAACGGATCTGGTTTTGAGGCGACTGGACAAGGTTCCGTACTGTCGGTTCTTGAAGCCCGCTCGGATCCGAACCATTGACGCCGCCGTTTGCCAAATACCTGTAAAGATTCGAGTCCCCCGCGTCGAAGCCCAGCGGATCCTGGCTGGTCCAGCGACCCGTCTTAGGATCATAGTACCTAGCACGATTGTACTGAAGTCCGGTTTCGGCATCGAGTTCGCGTCCGGTCCAGGCGTAGCGGCCGCGGAAGGAGGCGTCGGTTTCGGAGATGATGTTGCCGAAGCCGTCGTAGTTGATGTGGTCCTTCACCGCGCCGGTGCTGTCGATCACGTCCCGGACCGAGCCCATGCGGTCGGTGAGGAGCCAGTAGGCGTTGCCGCTGGCGTCCATGCGGGCGAACACCTGATCGACGATGTCGTCGTCGCTTCGCTGGGAGCCTGCCAGAAGATCACGTCCAGCTTCGCCTATTGGATCAAGTCGCTAAATAGCTCCCGAATTGAGCGACAGTGCTCACGCGGCTTGCTTTTGCTCATATAGGGAAGTCTCGACCGGGAAGGAAGATCGGTCGAGCAGCCATTCGATGACCAGGTCCAGCAACTCTTGGATATCCTCGCAACGATGGTTGCGGGTGATCCGCTCGTGCATTTGCCACCAGACGCGTTCGATGGGATTGGTTTCCGGAGCGTACGTCGGCAGATAATGCAGCTTCACCCGATGGCCCCACCGCTCCAGGTACGCCCTGACCGCTGTGCTTCGATCGGGCTTGTGAAACGCGGCGTTGTCGCAGATCACGTGGATCACCTTGTAGCGGCGATAGCGTCGGCGCAGCTCGTCGAGATGCTCGACGAACAGTTCGGCGTTGCGGCGTGGACCGTCGCAGATCGTCAGTTGCCCCGTACGTGCGTCGATCGAGCCGGCCAGATAACGCTTCTGGTTGTTGCCGGGGGTCTGGACTTCGGCCTGCTTGCCCTTGAGCATCCACATCGAGCCGATCTTGGGGTTGGTGTTGACGTCGACTTCGTCCTGAAAGACGGCGATCTCGCTGGCAGGCAAACCGAGCAGCAGTTCGCGGATTTTCCGGAGTTTCCGGGCACGTTCGGGATCCTTGAGGCGCAGCGTCGGACGAGGCCGTCGATAGACGAGATCCTTCTGATGCAGCCAGCGGCGCACCGTCTCGCGGCCGACCTCCAGTTGGTACTCTTCCTTCAGAAGCAGCACGACCGCTCCGCACGTCCAGCGACTGCGGTAAAGCCCGAAGTCGCGCGGCGAGCGAAGGGTGACCCAGCGGAAAACGAGTTCGATGAAGAAAGGCAGAAAACGGCTGGGCCGACGCCGACCCGGGGCGTGGAGGACGGCGTCGAGCCCTTGGTCGAGGAATCGAGTTCGCCAACGGTTGATGGTGCTGCTGCTGGTGAAAAGGACGGAGGCGATGAGCGACCGGGAGTGCTTGTCGGCCAAGAGCAAGAGGATGTGGGCTCGAAGGCGGAGTTCCCGATCGGCGCCGAAACGAGCGGCATGCAACAAGGCCTTGCGTGGACCCGGGCGAAGGCGGATACTGCCGTCCATGGCTTGATCCCCAAGGGTGGTGTGTGGTAACCCAACCTTGGCTCAAGCCATCTTTCGTTTGCAACCCCAACTTCACTGTCGCTCAGATGGGGAGCTATTTAGATTTGGGCAAGCATAAACTCTCATCGAATAAGGCCGTTATTGACAAGCCACTTATTCATTTCCTTTTGTGTGACGGTTCCGTTTGCGAATTGGCGCGCCGTAACCTCGTGACGATGAATTGCCTCCCTAAAACTGCGGTCGCCAGATCTGGCCCTCAACGCACACGATGCAGCAGCGATCGCAAGCTCCGGACTGCGACTGTCGTCTCTGCAGATCTTACTTAGTATCGGAAAAACATCCTCTGGAATTACAGCTCGAGATTCCCAGACTTTTAAAACGATTTCAAGTGCGACTACGTTCGATGTCGCATCATCATCCAAGGTACGCGCTAAGCGTCTGGCTCCTACTTCGGCGTTTGCTGAGGATTTCAACAAGGCCTCTGCTGCTGCGATAGACAGACCAGTGCCGTTAGTTTTGCAGACAAGGGTCAGAAAGTCGTTCGCAAATTTATTTCGAGGAGATACGCTTATCAACGCAGACGCAACCGCAACTTTCTCAAATTCTTCCCTTTTGCTTTTTGCAAGCTCCTCTAGAGGTTCTGCTGCGATGCTCGCGCTCTCGCCTAATTTAGCTGCCAACTTGATCATCTGCGATTCGTGAAATCGGCTGCTGGGGTGCCTAAGGCACTTGGCAAGCGAGGATGCGGCACCGCGCTCGAAAAGCAAAAGAACATCGAAGGCCTGCTTTGAACGCGAATCCGGATACTGCAGCATGCTTACCAGCCGAGGAGCAAACGTCGCTGGGTCGTTTCTCGCGTCTGCAATGCGCAGCTTTAAGATCTCCATTGAGTACGTCTGAAGGTAATAATCTTCAGAAGAAATGCAGTAAACAAGGCGCCGATTTAGTTCGCCAAATGCCGCGCCTCGAGCCGCCAGCTTTAGTAAAAGTTCGGCACCTTCAGCTCGTTGGTCCTCCAGGTCGCTTTTTATTGCTGCATCGATGGCTCCGTAGTCCGCATCCTGTTGACATCCGGACATTCCAAGCAGAGCCCACAGCCATATTGCGTTGGTCATTTTTCACCAAAAATAGAATGGCAAGAACATCCACCTACTGCGGCCTCGCAGCAATGCCTGTTCAGTTCTTGCCCAACCCGCTATTCAAGCCCTCCTCGCCACGCAGGCGCTATCGCGGAAATGGGTTGACTTTGACGCCCTTGACCTCATCTTCTCTAGGGTATCCGCCACGGCTGAACTTAAATGCGTACCGAAGGTTATTTGTCAAATTATCAGGTCCGGGATGGTATCGAATAAGCTCTTTCGTTTCTTCTCGGATGAAAGATTGCCAGTTGAGTTCTCGGGCTAAAGTCTCGTTAGTCCATAGCTCCCTGAAGTTCCGCCTTGCATACTCCTCGCTGACCATTCCGGCTTTTCGCTCGTGCTCATGAAATACATCTAACTGCTGTGGATTACCAATCTTTCCTAGCATCTTGAGCAGTTTTGGCCGCAGCGCCGCAAAGGAAATTACAGGGTCCTTGCCGACGACTTCTTTTTGATACCGAGCGATCCAATTATAGGTTTGTTCAGCCATTTTCATGGACCTTACTGGATCCGTCCAGGGGTAGTCAGGCTCGTGCCCCCCCATAGCGTGCTGCAGCGTGCCCTGTTGGCGGCTCATACCCCTCGTGCGAGTACGTGTCTTGAAAGGTATGCATATACATTCCAAATAAGACGGGGTTTTTTTCATTGATTGCTTGTTGCAGAGATTTCGTGGAAATATCGGGGGTTCGCCTAACTACCGCAGAAGCGCCGACAGCGTCTCTGTTGTCCACTATGAAATGCCGCTCCCTAAGATGAGGATTCAGCAAAAAGTAAGAAGAGGTATTCAGCGGGCCAAGGTTAGGGTCATCATCGACATGCTGAGTCGCCCAAGCGATGACGTATGCGGTTGTAGCATTGAACTGAACGTTCCATTTGTCCACTCTAGTAGTAGTTAAATATGGGCGCTCATTTTCCTTGTAAATTTCTGTTGCAGAATAATTGCTTTTGAATGGAACGGATCGCAATCCTATCATTGTCGCGAGATAGTAGGTCATGTAGAAGTGCACATCGGTTTCATACAGGCCGCTCGGGTCTGTCTGGGCTGTTTGGGCGTTTCTGACGTATCTGTAAAGATTCCCGTCCCCCGCATCGAAGCCGAGGGGATCTTGGCTGGTCCAGCGTCCTGTCTTTGGATCGTAGTACCTAGCTCGATTGTACTGAAGTCCCGTTTCGGCATCGAGTTCGCGGCCGGTCCAGGCGTAGCGGCCGCGGTAGCTGGCGTCGGTTTCGCTGAGGATGTTGCCGAAGCCGTCGTAGTTGATGTGGTTCTTCACGGCGCCGGTGCTGTCGATCACGTCCCGGACCGAGCCCATGCGGTCGGTGAGCAGCCAGTAAGCGTTGCCGCTGGCGTCCATCCTGGCGAACACCTGATCGACGATGTCCCCTCGGACGTACCTTGCGCTCACGGCTCCCGCGGAGGTGAGGTCGGCCCACACGTCCCAGTTCTCGTTGCCGATGGGTCTGGGCTTGGCGGAGTTCCAGCCGTCGTAGGCGTACTTGGTGACCACCGCGGCGCCGGAGCCTACGCCGTCGGCATCGGCCGATTTCTCGATGCGGTTGCCGTAGACGTCGTACTTGTAGGTCGCCGACAAGTCGATGCTGGTGCCGGTGCTGGCTCTGTGCTCCGCTTTGACCATGCGGTTTTCATGGTCGTAGGTGTAGGTCCAGTTCTCCCCGGTTCCGCCCGTGGCCTTCACCTTCCCCGTCATGTTCCCTTCGTCGTCGTAGCTGTAGTTCCACGTCCCGTCGCTGGAGAGCCGGTTGCCCGTCGTGGTGCTGTATCCGGTATTCGTGCGGTTTCCGGTGGCGTCATACGTCTGCGTGCTGACCCCGTCGCTGGTGAGCTGATCGCCATTGTCGTAGCCGTAGGTCGTCGTCGTTCCGTTCAAGACTTCGGTCTTGAGGTTGCCGGCATTGTCGTACGTGTACGTGAAGTTCGAGATGTTGGTCCCGTTGGCCTTCTTCTGCTGCACGTTCGAAAGCTGCCCCGCGAAGTCGTACGAGTACGACGTCGTCGAGACCTTCTCCTGCGCCCAGTTCAATCCCAGCCCGTTGGCGTCGCTGAAGCCGAACCGGTACAGCACCTTGACGTTCGGCGTGCCCGACTTGACCGTCTCCACCCACCACTCGCCCACGTAGCTCCCGCTCGAGCTTCCCGCCGTCAACTGGTTGGTGGTCGTGCTGATCGAGGCGCTGGGAGCGGCCGGCGGAGTCAGAAGCAGCCCCGGGTTGTCGTAGTACGCCGTCGGCAGGTTCGCGAAGTGGTAGCCGCTGGCGGCGCCGTCGGTTCCGTCCCAGCGGTAAAGGCTGCCGTCCGGCTTGATGAAGTACCAGTAGCTGAACGAGCCGCGAACCCACTTCTCGTTCTGACCGCCGTAGTTCTGATTGTAGCCCGAGACCGCATAGTCGAAGCCCTGGCGGTTCTTCAGCCAGCTCGCCATGTCGTCGTCACTGTACGACCACGTCGTCACCTGCTCGCTCGGAGCCCGCCAGAAGATCTCGTCCAGCTTGGCCAGCAAGGTTCCCGTCGCCGTGTTGTTGCCGCTCCAGGCGTAGAACCCCCCGTTCTGCAGCAGATAGTACCAGTTGTTCGAAGGGCCTCCGTTCGAGCCCGCATGCGAACGGCCCTGGAACCATTCCTCTCCCTGGCCGTACGCGTTGTACAGATAGTCCGAATAGTTCGTGTACAGGTCGTAGTCCCGCTTCAGGAACCACGCCCGGTTCCCCGCCTGGGCGTTCACCGTCGTCCCCGCCGGCACGTCCAAAACGATTGGCCCTGCCTGCGCGGAGACCACGATCTCCTTCTCGGTCCGCAGCTCCCCTCCGGCCCCCGTCGGCAGCTGCTCCGTCTTCACCGTGCGCTGCCAGCGCGTCTGGCCGAGCAGCTTGCCGGCCGCGTCGTAGACCTGATCGATCTGGATGCTGGGGCCCGTCCCCGGAACCACCGTCTGGCTGACCTGACGCCCTGCCGCGTCGTAGCCGTAGAAGGTCGTGCCCCCCTGGCTGTCGGCCACCCGGATGCGACGACCCGCCGCGTCGTAGATCATCGTCAGCGTCTGACCCAAGGGGTCCTGCGACTTCGTCAACTGACCCGCCGCATCGTAGGTGTACGTGTACGTCCCGTCGTAGTCGCTCGCGCTGGTCTGCAGGCCTCGCGCATCGTACCCGAACGTCAACACGTTCACGACCGTCCCCGAAGCGTCCTTCCACGTCTCGCCGATCTTCCGCCCCGCGTCGTCGTACGTGAACGTCTTGAGGCGGCCCACCCGGTCGGTCGTCGAGACGAGCTGATTCGCCGCGTCGTAGGCGAACGTGGCGCTGTGCCCTAAGGGGTCGATCTCCCCGATCTTGCGGTTGGCCGCGTCGTAGATGAACGTCGTCGTGTTCAGGTTAGCGTCCGTCACCGTCAGTTTGTTCCCCGAAGCGTCGAACGTGCTCGTCGTCCGGTTGCCCAAAGCATCGACTTCGGCGTCCTTGCGGCCCAAGTCGTCGTAATGCACGCTCTGCGTATGGCTCAAGGCGTCGGTGGTCCCCGACCAGCGCCCGTAGGCGTCGTAGACCGTGGTCTTGACCCGGCCCAACGGATCGACCGTCGTTTCCGGTTGGCCCCACGCGTCGAACGTCGTGGTTGTTCGCTTGCTCAAGGCATCGGTCGAACCGTTCTGCCGCCCCTTGGCGTCGTAGCCCACCGTGACCGTATTGCCCAAGGGATCGATGGTCCCCAGGTAGCGGCCGCGCGTATCGTACACCGTCGTCGTCGTCTTGCCCAAAGGATCGATCGTGGCGACCTGCTGCCCCTTGACGTCGTCGTACACCACCGTCGTGGTCCGCCCCAACGGATCGGTCGTCGACTTGTAACGCCCCCGCGAGTCGTAGTTCGTGACCGTCACGTTCCCCGCGGCGTCCACGCTCGTCGCCTGCCGCCCGAAGCCGTCGTAGGTCACCGTCGCGGCCTTGCCCAAGGCATCGACGCGTGCCGAGTAGCGGCCTTTGCCGTCGAAGACCGTCGTCGTCGTCCGGCCCAAGGCGTCGATCGCGGACGTCTGTTGCCCCGTGACCGTGTCGTAGCCCACCGTCGTGGCATGCCCTAACGCATCGATCGTCGCCGAATAGCGGCCTTTGCCGTCGAAGATCGTCGTCGTGACGTTGCCGTTGCCGTCGTAGGACGCGTTCTGCCGGCCGCGGCTGTCGTAGCCCACCGACACCGTCTGACCGAGCGCATCGACCGTTCCCAAGTACCGGCCCAACGTGTCGTACAAGGTCGTCGTCGTTTTCCCCCTGGGATCCACGACCGCCTTGACCCGGCCGAAGTCGTCGTAGATCAGCGTCGTCGTCTTGCCGAAGACGTCGATCGTCTCCGAGACTCGCCCCTGCAGGTCGTAGGTCGTGGTGGTCGTCTTGCCGTTGACGTCGACCGTCGTCTGCACCCGACCCTTGGTGTCGTACGTCGTCGTCACCGCGTTGTTGTCCGCGTCGATCTCCGCCTTCGACTGGCCGTTGCCGTAGAAGGTCGACGTCGTCGCGTTCCCGAACGAATCGAGCGTCCCCACGACGCGGCCGTAGCCGTCGAACGTGTACGTCGTCTTGCGGCCGTACATGTCCTGGACCGCTTCGATCTCCCCGTTGGTCGCGTGATAATAGTTGGTCGTGGTGTTGCCGTAGGGGTCGGTCGTCGAGACCAAGCGTCCCTTCGCGTCGTAGACGTACTGCGTCTTCTTGCCGTAGCGGTCGTAGGTCTCGCTCACCAGCCCCGCGGCGCTGTAGACCGTCGTCGTTTGGTTGCCGTAGGGATCCACCGTCCCGGTCGGCCGACCGCTTGCATCGAACGTGTAGGTCGTCTTGCGGCCGTACATGTCGAACGTCGCCGTCGTCTGATCGAAGGCGTCGTACTGCGTGGTCGTCACGTTGCCGAACGTGTCCGTCGTCGTCGTCGGCCGCCCCAAGGCGTCGTAGCCGTATGTGGTCGCCTTGCCGTAGGGGTCCGTCTGCGTCTCCAACAGGCCCCGCGAGTTGTAGCCGTAGCTGTCGACCTTGCCGAAGGGGTCCGTCACGCTCGAGAGATTGCGGTTGGCCAAGTAGACCGACGTGGTCGTCTTGCCGTACAGGTCCGTGACCGTCGTCCGGTTGAACGCCGCGTCGTAGCCGTAGGTCGTCTTGTTGTGGTAGACGTCCTCGACCGACTGCAGATGCCGGTCGCCGTCGTAGACGAAGGTCGTCACGTTCCCGAAGGCGTCCGTCGCCGTGGCGATCCGCCCGCCGCCGTACGTGTACGTGGTGAAGTTGCCGAAGGGATCCTGCACGCTCAACAGTTCGCCCGTGACGCTGTCGTAGACGCGCGTCGTCCGCTTGCCGAACTTGTCGGTCTCCACGGTCGGCCGGTTGAAGACCGAATGGTACTGGTACTCGACGTATGTGCCGTCGGAGGAGTCGATGCGCGTGACGTTCTTGGTCCCCGCCGCGTACGTGTAGGTGGTCGCCAGGTTCAACGCATTGCGGTAGCTGGCGATCTCGTTGTGGGCGCTGTAGGTCCACTGCTCGGCGCCGCCATCGGGCAGGGTCCGCTTGGTCAGCCGGAGGCGGTCGTCGAAGTCGTACGTGAAGGTGACGCCGAGCGGGTTGACCACCCGGCTGCTCAAGCCCTGGCCCAGGAGGCCCTGACCCAAGGCGGGGAAGACCGTCCAGGCGCTTCCCAAGCCGCGATTGACGCTGGAGACCAGCCCGGTCCCCGTGTCGTAGCCGTAGGTCGTCAAGGCCACGGCGTTCTCCGTGGTCAATCGGTGCGTCGTCCCATCGTAGCCGTAGGAGCGCGTCACGTTCGAGGGATCGACCACGGAGACCAGATGGTGGCCGCCGTCCACCGTGACCGTCAGCGAACGGCTTCCAACCAAGTCGATCCGCGCGACATGATCGCCGCTGTAGACGAAGTCGTAGAACAGGCCGTCGGGATCCTCGATCTTGTCGATGGCGTGACCGGACGTGTACGTGTAGGTGCGGATGTTGGAACCGCCGGCGTCCTTGAAGGTCTGCAGATAGCCGTCGGAGTCGAAGTTCCAGCGGTAGCCCGACTCCACGTACGCGAACGAGCCGTCGCCGTTCTTGGTCAAGACCCCGACCGACGAGCCGTTTACGAAGCTCGAACCGCTTTCGGCGAAGAACCTCGCACGGTTGGAGCCGCCGCCGCCCGCGACCCAAAGAACCCCGTCCTCGCCGATGCCGTCGTCGTCGATGAGAAGCCGATCGACCCCGTTGACCCCCCAGCCGTAGCCGAAGGGATCGGTCGCGCCGTGAGCCACCACGTTGGCCTTGCCGCTGCCGGTCATCGTGATCGTCGGAAGGGAGGCGAAGGACACCTCCAACTCGACCGCAAACTCGTACCGTCCCGTCGAAGCCGCCGCATCCGATTGCAACGACAGCACGTAGTCGTCCCCGATGCTGCGACCGCTCGTTCCGAAGGTCACCCACGACTGCGTCGTGCCGCCAAAGGTCAGACGAGCCCGGATCTGCGTGGGAACCTCGGTGGCGCTCGGATCGCTCTGGTAGTGAGTCGTGACGATGGGCCGCGGCGCGATCATCCCCGAGTCGAAACGCAACTCCGGCTTGCCCGCCTGGAAGCCCGACAAGGCCGGGTCGTTCCAGCCTAAGACGTCCAAGGGAATGCTCTTGCCGATCGTTCCCAACGCGGCGTCGATCTCCAGGTTCAAGTCCAGCGGCCCCACCCCGACCGGACCGTCCCCGTCCTGATCGTCGTCCAGAATGGCCACGGTCGCCGTCTGCTGCGCCCCTAGAGACGCATTGACCGGCGAACTCAGCGAGATCTTGAACGTCTCGTCGAACTCCGCCACCAAATCGTTCACGATCGACACCGAAATCGTCTGGGTCGTCTGACGTGGGGCGAACGTGAGCGTGCCCGACGCCGACGTGAAGTCGCTGCCGACGAACGCCGTCCCCTTGGTCGTCGAGTAGGCGACTGTCACCGTGAAGTCCGAAGCGTAATTGAGGCTCGCCTGCGCCACCAGGCTGCCGGCGCCTTCCGCGATCTGGTAGTTTGGAGAGCTGAGCTGCACCAGCGGCGGATTGTTGGCGTCCACGATGGTCAGGACCGTTGCGGTCGTGGCCCCGTACGTGGCGCCGTAGACGTTGCTGAGCGAGAGATTGACCGTCTGATCGGGTTCGTCGATGAGGTCGGCGTTGACCGTGACCGTGAACGCCTTGGACGTCTCTCCAGGAGCGAACGTCAACGTTCCCGTCATCCCGGTGGCGACCGAGTAGTCGCCGTCCGCGATCGTCGCCGTGCCGTCGCTCACGTTGTACTGCACCGTGACCGGCGAGCCCGCGACCGCCGACAACGTCACCGTGATCGCCCGCGACGTTCCCTCCGCAGCACTGTACGGCGCGCTTGAGAACGACAGCGTCGGCGGCGTGTCGTCGTCCAAAATCGTGATCGTCGCGTTCCACGGATAGCTGCCCAAATGCCCCCAAGCCACGCCATACTCGCCGTCGTTCGTATTCGAGCTGTCGGTGGTGCTCAGCCCCTCGAAATAGACGTTGATGGTCTCGCTGACTTCGCCGAGGGTGTCCCCCTTGATCGTCACCGGGAACGACTTCGACGTCTCGCCAGGAGAGAACGTCAATGTTCCCGTCGTGCTGACGTAGTCCGATCCCGCCGTCGCCGATCCGGGATTGCGTCCTGTTTCATAATTGACCGTGATCGTCTTGCCGGACTCCGCCGATAGGGCGAGATATACCGACACCGTCTGATCGACGTTCGACTCGGTGACCGTGTAGGTGAACGGGCTGAACCCCACCGTGGGAGCGTTGTCGTCGTCGACGATCGTCAGCGTGGAAGTCGAGGTCCCTAGCCATAGAGGGCCTTGCGGATTGCTCAACGTGAGATTGATCGTTTCGTTGTCTTCGTCTTTAAGGTCATGGGTCACCGAGACGGTGAAGGCCTTCGTCGTTTCGCCCAAGCCGAAGCTCAGCGTGCCCGTCTTGGAGGTGTAGTCTCCTAATGTCCCAGCCGTCGCCGTCCCGTTGCTGGTCGCGAAGTCCACCGAGACCGAGGCGGTCGGCGCACGAGACAGCGTCACCGTCACGTACGCGACAGTGGTCGTCGCATTGCCTTCGTTGAAGGAATAGCTCGTCGCGAACGACGCCGTCGGCGGGTCGTCGTCCACGATCGTGATCGTCGCGTTCCAGGGATTCGATCCCCATGCGGAACCCCAACCGACGTTCGTTCCGCTAACGAGATAAAGATTGATGGTCTCGTCAAGCTCGCTGGTGCTGTCGTTGTAAATCGTCACCGGAAACGACTTCGACGTTTCGCCAGGTGAAAACGTCAACGTGCCCAAAGCAATGCTTCCGTAGTCCGCTCCAGCGGCCGCTGTTCCCCAGTCCGCCCTCGTTTGATAATTGACGACAGCGGTCCTTTCAGATGCTGCCGCAAGCGTGACCGTCACCGTTACCGTCGTGTTGGCTTCGGTCACCGTATAAGTAAACGGGATAAATCTGGCTATCGGAGGATCGTCATCGTCATTGATGGTCATTACGGCCGGATTCGTCCCCGAGACCCCATTGTGACCCGAGCCGCCGGTCAAATAGATCAGAACCGTTTCGTTCTCTTCATCGACCCCGTCGTTCGCGACGGCAATCGTGAACGGCACCCATGCCGTGCCAGGCGGAGTAGAGTCGAGAGGTAGCGCGGTGGTTTAGGGGCGGCCTATCCGTCCGGCCCTTTCGGGTGCCGGGGCCTCAA
>JAIEPT010000324.1 GCA_019748295.1 Gemmataceae bacterium
CCTCGTACGGTCCCCTTTCGCCGCACAAGCATGCCCCCAGACGGGACGCTGGTTGCGGTCTGGGGGCATGCTTCCTCGGCGAAAGCGGAAGCATTGGAGAGCCCGGCCAGGGACCCGACGAAGCATGGCACGCGACCGTGTGTTTCACTGGCCGAAATACCTCAGAAGCACGACATGTCGGAAGGTTTGCATGAGGAAGGGTTGCCGTTGGAAGCAAGAAAAGGTCAGCACATGAGCATGGCCCGGTTCGTTGTAAGTCTTGGCTTGCTTTCTATGGGGGACGGATGACGTCGGATGTTCCAGTTGCCGACAAAGCTAACCGGAGCGAACGAACGATGCCGGCGATTTGCTTACGAGAAACAGACGGAAGACGTGCCACCCGTGCCACGCAACCCTACCAGCACCGCACCCCCTAGTCATCGTGTTCGAGGTACGCATCGTATCGACGGTGCGGCTTACGCCGTCAGACTCTCGCTGAACTTCCGCTTTTTCCCTTCAAGATCATTTTGCCCAGTCCGCTTCATCGGGAAGAGTTATCCAGTCGTGCACGCGCTGCGCGAAGCGGAGTCGCTTCGCCAGAAGCCCTGTCCCCTGCTCGACACCGTGGAGACTGCACCCATGAGGGCGAAATCGTTCACCTGGATCTTGGCCCTTGCATCGATGCTCGGCGCCGGGTCCTCCGCCAATGCGACGTTCTGCGGAACCTGTCGCTATCCGGTCATGCCGCACTGCCCGCCTTCGTGCGTGCCGCAGGTGCAGCATCGCGTGTGCTATCAGACGGTCTGGGAAGACCTCGTCTGCACCCGCTACCGGCCCTGTTTCCAGACGATCATGCAGGAGTGCCGCGGCACCGTCACCACGCCGATCTACGAACGGCACGTGAAGGAACATCGCTACTGCGTGATGAAGCCGGTCTATGAGACGCAGCACATCGTCCGCAAATACTGCGTGATGAAGCCGTGCTACGAGCAGCACTTCCGCGATCACTGCTACACGGTGACGCGCCATGTGCAGCAGCCTTATCAAGAACCGGTCCACTGGACGACCTACCGCACCGAATATCAGCAGCACGTGAAGCAGATTTGCTACACCGTGCAGAAGCCGGTGTGGCAGGAATACCAAGTGCCGATCCGCTGGACCACGATGCGTCCGGTCTATGAGCAACACGTCCGCGAACACCGGTATATGACGTATCGCAACGTCTACCAGGACTATCAGGTGCCGGTGACGTGGACGACGTATCACCCCGTTTACCAACAGCACGTGCGCGAATGCCGCTACACGGTGCAGAAGCCGGTGTGGCAGGAATACCAAGTGCCGATCCGCTGGACGACGCATCGTCCGGAGTATCAGAATCACGAACAGCGCTACTGCTACACCGTGAACCACCAGAAGATCGAAACGTATCAAGTTCCGCAGAAATACTGCGTGATGAAGCCGGTCTATCAGCAGCACTGCATCGATGTGCCGCAGGTTTGCTACCGCACGGTGGTCGAGCCGCGCGAGAGGATCGTGAAGAGCTGCGTGATGGAGAAGGTCGAGACGCAGCATCCGGTCACGGTCGAGTGCGGCGAATGGAAGACCGAACCGTACTATGTCCCCGGCCCGGTCGTGACGCGATGCTTCCGTCAGCCCGGCACGTGGGAATTCGATCCCTGCACCTGCTGCAGCCGATACTGCCCCGGCCCGGTCGTGACCTGCCAGGAACAACTCCCCGGCCGCTGGTGCACGAAGAAGATCTACTTCCCGCGTACCGAAACCCGCATGGTGACCTGCTGCCGCATGGCGCCGAGAGAAGTCTGCCATGTGGTGAAATACAACGTCTGCCGGACGGTGTGCGAAACGACGTCTCGCAAGGTGAACTACACGACTTGCCGAATGGTCCCCGAAGAATGCGTGCGGATGGTGACCTGCCAGCGCTGCGTGATCGTGCCCGAGGTGCGTGAAGCGAAGCGATGCTGGACGACGTGCCGCATGATTCCCGAGCATCATTGCCGGATGCAGGTGTGTCGCCGCTGCATCATGGTGCCCGAGGTGTGCGTGAAGCACATCCCGTACACGACGTGCAAGATCGTGCCGCAGCAGCACTGCAAGATGACGACGCACCGCAAGTGCCATGTCGTGCCGGAACCGAAGTGCATCCAGATCCCGTACACGACCTGCAAGATGGTGCCCGAGCACCACTGCCGGATTCAGACCTGCCGCCGCTGCATCATGACGCCGGAGCAGTGCGTGAAGAACATTCCTTACACGACCTGCCGCGTGGTGCCGGAGCAGCACTGCAAGATGGTGACGAAGTGCCGGACGATTTGCGTGCCGGAACAACGGGTCTGCAAGATTCCTTATACGGTGTGCAAGATGATTCCGGAGGAACATTGCCAGACGATTCCGGTGACGAAGTGCCGGATGGTTCCGGAAGAACGGGTCTGCCATATCCCGTACACGACTTGCCGCATGGAGTGCAAGGAAGTGATTCGGCAAGTTCCGGTGACCAAGTGCGTGATGGAGCCGTACACGGTGACGACGAAGGTTTGCAAGAAGGTGCCGATCCTGGTGCCGATGTGCGACCCGTGTGCCCCGATCGTCCCTGAAGCCTCCGCCCCCGCGGCCATCTTCGCCCCGGCCGCGTTGCCCGCGAGCGACGAATAAGAGTCTACGTGAAATCGAGTCGAGAAGCCTCTCCCCAACCGGGAGGGGCTTTTCCGTTTGCGGGCCCCCCCTCTCCCCTTTGGGGAGAGGGGCTGGGGGTGAGGAGAGTAAGCGGCGCATAGTCTCGACGTCGCACATCAAGCCCCACCGTAAGCGCTAGCGCACGGTGGGGATCCGCCCGCGGTCTGATCCCCAGGGTGCGCTAGCGTTTCCCCTGGGGCTTGGCATGCCTCCAGCGCTGCCAGCGGCGCTAACCAGATGATCCACGCCGCCGCGATGTACGCGGTTCCCGGGCTTTGGACGCCGAGGACGCGGAGCGTGCCGGAGCGGACGCGGCCGGCCATACTTTTTGGCCCATCGAGATGGTGAAGACGAAGGCGGGCGTGGAGCCCACGGTGAAGATGCCCGGGTCAGGGACGGAGAGGTTGCGACATATCTTCCGAGCTAAGATGTCGGGCACTTCAGTATGGCGAGGAACGGCTTCGGTATGTCCGGTCCGGGGATTCGTCCAAAGCGAATGGCTTCCCCCTTCCCGCTTGAGACTGCACCCATGTCTTCGCAGGTGCTTCAGAAGGGCGGTGCGTTTCATCCGACGACGACCGTTTCGCGAATCGCGTCCGCGGGAACGCCGCAGAGCCCCTCTTCCCGGCGATCCTCAAGAATCAATGCAATCGCGTCGGCTAAGCTCGTACGGCATTGTTCGATCGTCTTGCCTTGGCCATTGGCTCCGGGAACCTCCGGGCAGAAAGCGATGTGCCACTCGCCATCGCGTTCAATGATCGCAGTAAACTCATTCTTCATTGCGTGGCCCAAGCGGACGTTGTTCGGAAAAACTCACCTCAAGCATCATAGCCGGGAACGGAGAGTTTTCGCCTATGAACTTTGAGGGCCGCGTCGAACTCCAGTCGGTCTACTTATCCGGCAGCTGCCGCAGCACAAATTGCAGGATGACGCCGTGTTGGCGGTAGAGGACTTCCCCGGGCGTTGCGAATCGCCTCCAGCCCGCGTGCGGGATGCGGCATCCTCCTGACGCCGGATCGCTAAGCCGCAAGCGGCGGAGTTGCGTCCTATCCCATCCGTTGATCCAAATATAGCTGCTCCAGTTCCTGCACATCATCCGCCTCGAACGCGGATTTGTCGCTGCGGATGAGGGCGATCTTTGGATCGCGCAGGCGAAGGTCGCCGTCTTTGCCTTCGCGGACGATGCCTTCGAATTTCACGGTAATCACGATCGCGGGGCGAAACTCCAGGCCGGGGCGTACGCCGCTGGCGCTCGCGCGTTCGATGCGTCGGCCCGTCAACAATCCAAGGCGCATCACTTCGGATTGGATCTGCTGGTCGCGAGCCCGATCAAGGCCGGCCACGTCGCCGACGTCGTCGAATCCGCCCATCGCGTTGCGGGCGCCGATGACGTAGGAGCCGAACATGCCGGCGTTTTCCTTGGAAGTAACTGCAAGCACGCCGCCCAGAAGCACCAGGTCGAGCGTGATTTCCGGCTTCCGTTTCACCCAGCCGGGATCGCGCGAGGCGAGATGGTAGGGGCCTTCCAAATCCTTGGCGATGATGCCTTCGTATCCCTGATTGCGGAAATGGTGGAACAGCCGATTGACGTCTTCCCGCGTCTCCGCCATCTGGCCTTCGGTGAGCTGAATCGGAATCGGCGTCGGCATCATTGACATCGGCATCAGCAGGTTCGAGAGAAACTGCCGACGGCGATGCAAAGGCAGATGCGTCAAGTCGCTGCCTTGCAGATAGAGGATGTCGAACGCCGCATATTTGAGCTGCACCGGCCGAATCGGCTCTCCCTGAAGCATCGTGTACACTTCGTAGACGGATGCGGGACGAGCGCCGTCCAGATCGACGACGATGCCGTAGAGTTCGCCGTCGAGAATGACGGATCCGGTGGGCAGCATGCGGATCGTCTGCTGCATGCCGGGGATCATTTCCAGCCAATCGCCCCGATTGCGGGTGTAGGCTCCGCACAGCACCGCGCCGCGGCCGTCCGTCGATTTGTGCAACAGCAAACGAATGCCGTCATACTTGCGTTCGACCCATACGGGATACTTCTTGATCTCCTCCACGCTGCCCGCCGCCAATGCGGGGCGAACGGGCGAGAGCGGCTTGAGCTGAATCTGCCGCAAACCCGCGGGCCCCGTCGTCATCAAGGTGCGGGCGACGTGCAAGGGATCGGTCAGCGCCATCGCGTGTTCCACCTGCTCGGTGGGCGCCTTGAATCGCTCGGCCATCAGCTTGCTGAGCAACGGCCCCTGATAGTCGAAGCCGAAGCCCGCATTGCGCATCAGTAGTTTGGCGAGTAAGAACGCTTCGAGTTTGCCGCAACGTTCGAAGAGCGAACGAAGGACGACGAACTGTTGATTTCGTCGAACGCGCGGGATGAACCGCAACGTCTCCAGGACTTCCAACGACGTCAGCGGCGGGGATCCTTTGATCTCGCTGCACGATTCCGCGAACAGCACGGCCACATCGCCGACCTTGGTGAGCCGATCCAGCAACAGGTTGCGAGGAAGCAACCGCATGGAGCGCAGCAGGCGGATCAAGCTGTCGCGGCGAAACGTGCTCCGCTTCCCCATGAACGGGTCGCCCAGAAGGCATGCGATCTTCTGCTGCAGCGTCAGGCCGATCTCCTTGTCGAGAAATCGGCGCGCCAGCGATTCGATGTTCTCCGAACTCGGCTGCCACGCGATGCCGAACGCCTGAGCGCATCGCTCGGAAGTCATGCTGCACAGCGGCAGAAACAACCCGCGGCACAAACTGTAGAAGGGAATGGAGTCGAACGCCTCCACATCGACCGGCCCCTCAATCTCATCCGCCTTCTGCTCGACGACGAACTCCAAATGCATCGGCAAATCGGCCGGATGCCCCCCATCGCCATCGCGCCGACGATGGCCGATCGTTCGCGTAAACTCCGCGAGATCGCGAGCCTCGAGATACCAATTGCGGACGTCGTCGACGGAGACGATTTTCATGATGGGGCCCGGCAAGAGCAAAGGAACCGCCTCAGGATAACGAATGTCGCCCCCGCCGCAACGCGCGAAAACCCGTTTGGTGACGGTGAGGCCGCGCGAAAAACCCGTTTGGTGACGGCCTGACGGCCGTCACCAAACGATGCGCCAACCTCTCAGTGTCTCACACTCTCGATGTGAATTGCAAACTCAGCACAAGCTTAATCTTCCGGCTGAGATACGAGTCGCGAGTGCGATAGTCACGGCCCGGTAGTGTCAATCGCAATACAGTGCCTGGCTCGGAGACTACTTGCTCGGCTCAAAAAGCATGGCGACTAGGAATGCCGCAATGCACAGGCCCAACGATGCTGACGCGAACCCTGATAAGATCACGGGCGGCCACCAACTTTCGGAGATTCTCATCCCGTGCAAAAACATCCTCGTTGAAAGGCCAACCAGCGTTCCTGCCATCATGCCCACGATGCCGACGCCAGCCATGGTCCCGAATGCAGCCAGCAGTGCATATAAATGAAACCACCAGGACTGCAAAAGGTATCCGGCGAGCAAGACATGAAGCAAGCCAGCGATGTTTCCCGCGAGACACCCAGTCACAAGTACGGCCCGAATTCCGGGCCATGGATCCGCAACTTCTTCCGTATTGGACATCGATGTTTTCCTTTCCCCCAACGCTAAAGCTCGGACGCCGGGGGATCCGTCGGCGGAGCGGCGAAAGCGGGGAGCGAAGCAACGATCAGGGCGATAGGCGCGAGAACCAAGCAAGCGAATCGACGCATGGCCGATGCCTCCAGAAGGAAGCGTGGATGGAGCCAGGGTGGCTATGCACGGATGGCGGGCAATATCTGAGCGTAACCTGAGGCTGGAGGAAATACGATTGGAAATCCGAATTTTCGAGCGAGCTGCCTGTGTCGTTTCATTCCTTTCGACGTTCGATACGCGAATCCAGATCCCAGAGGGTGACTTTGCTATCGAAACAGCCCGTCGCCATTACTAGTAGGTGGGGGTTTCCCAAAGCACGCGGCGCCTGGCGAGCTCTTTCAGCGCTCCGTCCCTTGGCGTCTTTGTACCCAGGCTTGGCTCCCGTTGGTCGCCAACCCTGGCTTTGCTGGGGAACGCTTTAGTAGCGTTCGCAGACCGGACCGTCCGCCCGAACGCAATAACACTTGTTCAGATTGTCCCAGCAAACGCTTGTGAAGGCGACGCCTGTACAATAGGATACTTTCGACGGACCCGTCCCTCCTCTGCATGGAGCAGCCCACGCCTCCCATGATTCGCTTTCTGCACGCTGCCGACATTCATCTCGACAGCTGTCAGCGCGGCCTGGAGCCGTACGAAGGCGCTCCCATCGACAGCGTCTTTCAAGCCACTCGCAAAGCCTTTGTTCGCCTCGTTGATCTCGCCCTTGCCGAGAAGGTCGATTTCGTCGCTATCGCCGGCGATCTGTATGACGGCGACTGGCATGACTGGAACTCCGGCCTCTTCCTCGCCCGCGAACTCGCCCGGCTGCACGATTCCCAAATCCCCGTCGTTTGGATCGCGGGGAATCATGATGCCGCCAACAAGATGACGAAATCGCTCCGCCTGCCGGAACGCATCCGCATGCTCCGCTGCGACTCGCCCGAGAGCTTCGAATTGCCGGACGTGGGCGTGGTCATCCATGGTCAAGGTTTCGGCCAGCAAGCGGTGACCGACGATCTATCGCTCCGCTATCCCGCCGCCCGCAAGGGGTGGTTCAATGTCGGCCTGCTGCACACCTCCGCAACGGGCCGCGAGGGGCATGAACCCTATGCCCCCTGCAAGACGCAAGGCCTGCTTTCGCGCGGCTACGACTACTGGGCCTTGGGCCATGTCCATACGCGCGAGGTGCTCTGCGAAGAGACGCCGATCATTTTCCCTGGCAACACGCAGGGCCGGCACTTCCGCGAAATAGGGCCGCGCGGCTGCATGCTCGTCGAGGCGGAGGGGCCGGGGAAAGTCCGGTGCTCGTTCCGGCCGCTCGACGTCTTCCGCTGGGACCTCGCCGAAGTCGATGTCGAAGGGTTCCAGGATTTCGATGCCTTCCTCGACAGCACGCTCGTCGCCGTGGAGAAGCTGCGTTCCCTCCATCAAATGCCGCTTGCGATTCGCCTGCGTGCAATCGGTTCGACCGATCTATGCGATCGCCTCGTCTCCGATCCGCTCCGCTGGACGAACGAAATCCGCGTGAAGCTCAAGTTCGCGGGATACGAAGACGTTTGGCTCGAACGCATTCTGCTCAATGTGCATCCCGGTTCCCGGCTGCAAAGCGTGCCCAAGGACGGCCCGATCGGCGAGCTTTTCCGCATCCTCGAGGATTATCAGAAAAATCCCGAGGCCCTCGCCGAGTGCGTCCGCGGCTGGCGCGAAGTGCAGGAGCTGAGCCGCAAGCTGCCCGCCGACCTGCAGACGAGCGACCTCCTCCTCGGCAATCCCGACTGGCTGCTGGCCCGCCTCGCGCATGTGAAGCCCTTGCTCATTCGCCGCTTGCTGCATCGCGAGGGGCGAGCATGAGATTCCTCCGGCTCGACCTCAAAGCCTTCGGCCCTTTCGACGATTCCGTCCTCGAGTTCGAGCCGGGAGTCGGCGGGCTGCATTTCATCTATGGGCCGAACGAGGCGGGCAAATCGTCGCTGTTGCGGGCGTTGCAAGCGTTGCTCTTCGGCGTTCCCGTGCAGACCAGCGATGCCTTCCTGCATTCGATGAAAAAGCTGCGCCTGGGCGCCACGCTTCGCCACAGCAACGGCGCCATCCTCTCCTTTTGGCGGCGCAAGGCGCGGATCAACACGCTCTTCGACGAGATGGATGAGGACCCGATCCCCGAGGATTCGCTCGACCGCTTCCTCGGCGGCATCGACCGCGATGTGTTCGCCGCCATGTTCGGGCTCGATCAGGAATCGCTCGTCCGCGGCGGCCAGGACATCTTGCAGGGCAAGGGCCAACTCGGACCGATGCTCTTCGCCGCGGGGTCCGGGATTTCCGATGCCCGCGCGGTGCAAGATGCATTGCGCGACGAGTGGGAGAGCTTGTTCAAGGCCACAGGACGCACGCAGATTATTCCCAAGCGGATCGGGGAACTGACGCAGGCTCGCAAAGAGACGCAGGAACGCGAGCTGTCGCTCGATGCGTGGTCGCGCCACGATGAGGCCCATCGCGAGGCAGTACGGCAACGCCAGGAATTGCAGCGTTCGCTCGACGAACGACGCGGGCAACATCAACGGCTGAGCCGCCTGCGTGACGCTTTGCCGCTCTTGTCTCGGCATGGCGAACTGGTCGCTGAGGAAAGGGCGGATCAAGCGGGCGTCGTGCTGCCGCCCGATTTCGGCGAACGCCGGCGGACGATCGAAACCAATCTGCGGCTCGCCAAACAGCGCCGCGGCGATGCGGCGAAACGTCGCGTGGAATTGGAACAGCAGATCGCCGAAGCGCCCGCCGAAAGCGATTGGCTTTCGCGCCAGGACGCACTCGAAGCATTGCACCGCCGCCTGGCCGATGTGCAACGACAACGGCGACAGCATGAGGCCGCAACCAAAGAGCTGCGCGATTTGGAGCGACTGCTCGCCGCGGATCGCAATGAGACGAACGACGCGCGGTGGACGGCCGAAGACTCGAAGCTGCTTCGCGACCTCGGCCAGCGATATGGAAAACTCGCCGCCGATGCCGAGCATCGCCAGCGTCGTCTTGGCGAATTGGAACGCGAAATCGCGAAGCTTGTGAAGCCGACGCTCGATCCGGCAACGCCCGAGCAATTGGCGGCCCTCCATCGCGAGTTGAGCGAACTCGACAAGCCGCAGCCGCTGCCCACCGAGGCGGAACTGCAGGAAGCTCGTCGCCGTCGCGATGATGCGATTCGCTCGCAGCATGCGGTCGATGCGATCGCAAAGCTGGTTGCCGCTGCGGATTGCCTGGTCGATCGCATGCGATTCGCCGGGAAGCAAGCGGAGCATCGAGCGAACCTTCAGCATTGCGCCCGTGAGTTGCAGCGAACGATCGATCAAACCGCTGAAGTGGAACGTCGCCAGGCTGCCTTGCGCGACGAGATGCATCGAGCGCGCGAAGCCTCGCATGCGGCCCAGCAAGCGTTGCTCGATTGGCGAGCGAGATGGCAGCCGCTGATGCCTCGCCTGGGACTGGATCCCCAGGCGGAGCCGACCGAGGCGTTTGCCGCCGTCGATGCGATGCAACAGCGCGGCGAGCGACGCCGACGAATCGCTGCCTTGAAAGAGACATTGGCGAACATCGACCGCGAACTGGAAGGATTTGCTGCCGACGTTCGCTCGCTATGCGGCGAGAACCCAGCCGCGTCCGAAGCCGCGGTGCAGGAGGCATACGCCTGCCTCAAGCAAGCCCGCATCGCCGCCGAGCGCCTCGCTTCCTGGCGAAAGCAGCTCGATGATGCGAAATCCCTGGAAGCTCAATCCGCACGCGATGTCGAATCGGCGGAGCGCTTGTTGGAAGCGCTGCGAGCGGAAGCGAACGCCGAATCGCTCGAGGAATTGCCTCGCATCGAGGAACGCTCCGCGCAACGACGCCAACGGCAGATGGAACTCGCTCGCCTCGAACGCCAACTCGACCGCCTTCGCGACGGCGTTTCGCTCGACGATTGGCGAGCCGAAGCGATGGCTACGGATCCTGCCGAACTCGATCGCCGCATTGGAGAACTCGCCTCCGCCCTTGAAGGCGCGTCGGGCCAACTGCAGGAACTTGATCGCGCCATCGGCCGAACGCAGGGCGAATTGTCGCGCATGGATGGAGCCGGCGCCGCCGCCGAATCGGCCCAGAATGCCGAGAATCTTGCGTCGCAGCTATGCAGCGAGACGGAGCAGTTTCTCGTCCTCCGCCTCGCTCATGGCCTCTTGCAGGAAGCCGTCGACGCATGGCGACAGAAATGCGAAGACGGCATCGTTCGCCGAGCGATCGACCTCTTCAAGCATCTGACCTGCGGCTCGTTCGAGGCCCTCGATCTTGAAGTGGACGACAAGGGCCAACCCATCGTCTACGGCATGCGGGCCGGCACCCGTTCGAAGGTCCCGGTCGATGCCATGAGCGACGGATCGCGCGATCAGCTTTACTTGGCGTTACGCCTCGCCAGCCTCGAATCGTGGCTGCAAACGCACGAACCCATCCCACTGATCGTCGATGATCTGCTGCTGAATTTCGACGACGACCGCGCCCTTGCCGCGATGCAAGCTCTTTGCGAAGCGTCCAAGCGGACGCAGGTCCTTTTCTTCACCCACCACCGCCATCTCATCGAACTCGCGGGCAAGCATCTGCCGACGAAGCGCGTCTTCTTCCACGAACTCGGCCAAAGCGGCGAACGCAAAGTCGTCGAATTGTTCTGAGCTTGCGAGGCGAGCAGCCGCTGTTAGGCGGCTGGTACAGCGCCCGCAAGAGTCTCGTCACGCCCAGACGGGTAAGGCAGAATCATAAGAGAGTAGACAAAATGATGGGGGACAAAATGATGAAAGGCAAGGGAAGGCAGAGAGGCAGAATAATGAAAGGCAGGATGATCAAAACGGAACAACTTTGAACTCAGACGAAGCTGTACAATTTACAATATCAGATCCATGCTCTTCATTATCCTGCTCTTCATTATCCTGCTTCACTCTCTTTCTCTGCCTTTCATTATTTGTCCCCCATCATTTTGTTTACTCTCCTATGATTCTGCCGACTCGTCTGAGCGTGACGAGACTCTTGCGGACGCTATACCAGCCGCCTAACAGCGGCTGCTCGCCTTTAGCTCGCGGACAGCTCTTGGATCGTCGCCTCGATGGACGCGATTTGCTTCTGCGTATCCGCGAGCACTTCGCGCTGTTGGGCGACCAGCTCCTTCGGCGCCTTCTCCGAAAACGCGGGATTGTCGAGCTTCGCTTGCGTCGTTTGCAGGTGCTTGCGCTTCTCCGCAAGCTGCTTCTCCAGCCGTTTGATCTCCACGGCCACGTCGATCAATCCCTTCAGCGAGACGTAGGCCTCGAAATCAGGCGACACGAAACTCGCGGATTGCTGCGGCTTCGCCACGTTCGGCCCGGTCTCGAACTCGCCGACGCCGGCGAGCTGGCGGATGAAGGGGGACAGCGTCGCGAAGTCGTCAGCCGTCGTTTGCGGGGCGCGGACGAAGACGTCGAGATTCGTCTTTGGCTCCACGTTGTAGCGATTGCGCACTTCGCGGATCGCGCGGGTCAGCTCCTGCATGCGAGCGAAACGCGTCTCCATCGACGCATCCTGCCACTCCGCCGGGAAGCTGGGCCACGCGGCAATCGTCACGCTCTCGGCTGAAGGCTCGGGCGCAGGCAGGCCTCTCTCGAAGGCGACTTCGTTGAGCGCCTGCCAAATCGATTCGCTGAGGAACGGCATCATCGGCTGAGCGAGCCGCACGATCGCATCGAGCAGGCCGACGAGCATGCGTTGCACGATCGGCTTGCCGTCGCTCTTGAGCCGGCCCTTGGCCATCTCCACATACCAATCGCAGAACTCGGTCCAGACGAACTCGTAGAGCAGCCGGGCCGCCTCCGCGAAGCGAAACGCCTCCAGCTCGCGCGTGATCGTCGCGGTGGTGGTCGCGAGCCGGCTCAGGATCCAACGATCCTCGATCGGCATTGGTTTTCGTGGAAACAAGTTTATTAACTTGTTTGAATTGTCTTGGTCTTTGGAACTCGAAGAATCCAAATCCGACAAGTGAATAAACTTGTCGCCACGAAGAGCGAGCGGCTCGTAGCCGTCGAGGTTCATGAGAATGAAGCGAGCCGCATTCCAGATCTTGTTCGCGAAGTTGCGCCCCATGTCGAAGCGGTCGGACGCTTGCTTCGCGGTCGGCAGTTCCGCGTCGTCGGTAGGCCAGGGCCCGCCGGGGCGGAAGGGCTTCTTGCACGAAGGGCATGCGATCTTCTTCGTACGCATGTACATGTGCTCTTGCTTCACTGGAATCAGCGTGTCGCAATGCGGGCACACGTTGGCCACGGGCATGCGGTTGTCCTGCGTTTCGGTGGCGAGGTGGGCCATCACGAAACGCATCGCGTCCACGCCGTAGCGGTCGATGATGTCGAGCGGATCAATGCCGTTCCCCTTCGACTTCGACATGGTTTCGCCGAAGCCGTCGAGGAGCTTGGGGTGGATGTAGACGTTGCGAAATGGAATCTCACCGACGTTGTAGAGCCCGGTGAGCACCATGCGCGCCACCCAAAGCGTGATGATGTCGCGGCTCGTGCAAAGGACGCTGGTCGGATACCAGTAGTTCAACTCCGGCGTCTGCTCGGGCCAACCCAAGGTGGAGTGGGGCCAAAGGGCGGAGCTGAACCAGGTGTCGAGGACATCGGCATCGCGAACGAAACCTTTGGCTTCAAGTTGCTTCTCGATCTCCTCATGGCCAGGAGTCACGCAAACGAGGAAAAGGATCGTTCCATCGCTTGCAGGCCACGCTTCGGCTTGCGTTGCGTGGACATGCGGCCACGCGGACTCGCCAAGTTGCTGGACCGAAAGACAACTATGTTCGCGCACGAATGTTGCTGGACCGGGCTCTTCTCGCTTTGACCATACGGGGATTTGGTGCCCCCACCATAGTTGTCGGCTCACGCACCAATCGCGTTTTTCGGCGAGCCAATCGAGGTAGCTGTTCTTGTAACGCTCCGGCGTGAACTTCACGCGACCATCTTCCACCGCGGCCATCGCCCTCTGGGCGAGGCTGGCTTTGTTTGACTCTCCCGAAGGGAGAGGGTTCTGCTTCTGGCTCCCCTCTCCCCCCGGGAGAGGGGCTGGGGGTGAGGGCAGCGACTTCGCGTCTTGCTGCGACATCAAACTCCCGCTGTGGGTTTCGGAAGCAGCAGGTGATGTTGGTTCGGCAAGGGACACTCGTTCCGGGCGGGCCCCCCCCCCCCCACACCACCCTCGGGGGGGGGGCCACAACAGCCCCCCCCACCCCCCGGGGGG
>JAIEPT010000289.1 GCA_019748295.1 Gemmataceae bacterium
GTCTTCGCGACCCAGGGTTGGCTCCCGATGGTCGCCAACCCTGGGCTCTGCTGGGGAACGCTTTCAGCGTTCGCGGTCCCGTCCGCCCGCAACATTTGCCGCACCCTGTTGGTCGTACGCATTCCTTCCCGCGGAACGCCACGGAGGGCGTTCCCTACAGCGCCCTGTTGGTCGTACGCATTCCTTCCCGCGGAACGCCACGGAGGGCGTTCCCTACAGCGCCCTGTTGGTCGTACGCATTCCTTCCCGCGGAACGCCACGGAGGGCATTCCCTACAGCGCCATGGTGCGTCACTGCTAACCTTGCGAATCCTCCGATCGATGGGACAATGGGGACGGCAGATTCCTTACTCACCTCTGTTGGAGCATGTCCCATGTCCGAAACGCTGAAAGACACCCCCGCCTTCAACCGCCTCGCCGACTACTTCGGCGCCGAGAATCCCGACCCGCAGCGCGATTGGGATCGCGATCCTGCCGGGACCTTCCGCAACGGCAACCGCGGCGGGCCAGGCAATCCGTTCGCGCGGCGCGTCGCCAAGTTGCGGCAGGTGATGCTCGAAGAATGCGCCGAAGAAGACCTGCGCGGCATGACTCGCGCGATGATCGACCTCGCCAAAGGGGGCGACAAGGCGGCGGCGAAGCTGATCCTCCAATACACACTCGGCAAACCAGGAAAAATGGTCGATCCCGACCGCATCGACGAGGACGAACTGAATGTCCTCAAAGGCATGGCGCTTCCGGCGCCGGTGTTCGATGCGATGCTCAAGGCGACGCCCGCGGACAATGCATGCCGAATGTTGCAACTCCTGTGGCCCGCGCTGATGAAAGCGACCGGGGCGCAGCTTGCGGAACAGATCGAGAAGGATCGGCAGATGCGGGCGGATATCGAAGAGGACGACAAGGAGTATGAAGCGTTGCCCGCGGAAGAGAAGCTGAAGTGGTACGCCGCGGGGCAGTTGACGCCGCCGCCGGAATTGGTGGAGCAGGCGGCTCAGGAGAAAGCGGCACGCGAAGCGAGCGTGCGGAGCGAAGAGAAGCCGGCGCCGTCACCAAACGGCGTTTCTCGCGGCGACAAGTTTATTCGCTTGTCGGAAAGGGCTGCAAAAGGCGAAAACGTCGCTGCGCGACCGTCACCAAACGGTGTTTTGGCGCGGGACGTCGAACCCGGAAGCCAATTCGAACAAGTGAATAAACTTGTTCCCACGGCGGGTAAGGCGTTGCGCGACGGCAAGTAGCGAATCTCGACGAATATAGGCGGATATACGCATGACGCGGGTCGTGTGGTGCGTCCGGGGTGCGCAAAATTCGCGACACGGCACGGAGGACCGATGAGGCGCCCGTTTCATACCTTCAACCATGTCGCTTTGCCTCATGGTTGAAGGAACTTCCGTTTTGATCGCGCGTCTTTCGCTGCTGATGTTCCTCGCGTTTGCGATCATGGGGGCGTGGATTCCCGTCCTATCGCCCAACCTGGATCGTTTGGGCTATCAGCCGAAGCAGACGGCTTGGATCTTCGCTTCCAATGCGCTCGCCGCCCTGATTGCCCCGCTATTCTGGAGCCAGGTCGCGGATCGATGGATCCCGGCGGAGCGGTGCATTTGTTTTGGGGCATCGTCGTGCGCGGTCCTGTTGTGGATCATGGCGAGCATCGAGGATGTGCAGTTCCTCTTCTGGATGTCGTTCGCGTTTTGGTTCTTTCTGCTGCCGACGTTGAGCCTGAGTTCCGCCCTCGCGTTTCGGCATCTGCCGCACCCGGAGAAGCAGTTCGGCAAAGTCCGCGTGTGGGGAACGATCGGCTGGATTTCCGCCGGGCTGGTCCTCTCGGCGTGGCTGTCGCAACCGACCTGGATGCGGTTGCGGATGACGGGGAGCGACAAGCCGGCGGACCTGGGCGACTCGATGCGGCTTGGGGCGGTGTTCGCGGCGATCCTCGCGCTGCATGCGTTGACGTTGCCTTCGACACCCCCCTCCCCTTCGTCCGCGTCGGCGACCAGCCACTGGATTCGCCGATTTCTCGATGCGCCATTGCGGGCGACCACGATGTTCCGCCGGCGGTCGTTCGCGGTTTATGTCGCCTGCATGTTTTTCCTCTATGTCACCTGGCCCTTCAACCTTCAGCTCACGTCGCTGTTGATTCAAAGTCTGGGGGTCGAGAAACGGAATCTGTCGTCGGTGCTTGCCATCGCACAGACCACGGAAGTGCTGACGCTGGTGTTGCTGCCTCGCATTTTGATTCGCTTCGGCCAAAAGGGGACGATGACGCTCGGCCTGCTTTCGTGGGTCAGCGCCCTCGTCGCCTTCTCGATCGGCAAGCCGCTGGCATTCGTGGCGCCGTCGATGGTGTTTCATGGGCTGTACATCTCGTGCTTCCTGGTGGCTGGGCAGGTTTTCGTCAATCGAATCGCGCAACATGACTTCCGGGCGAGCGCTCAGGGGATGATGTTGGTGGTTCAGGGGATGGGATTGTTCATCGGGAATATCGCGGTGGGTTTCGCGCGGGAATGGGCGGGGGAAAACATCGCTCAGGCCTACCTTCCCCCCTTGGGAATAACGATTTTGCTGACCGTGCTGTTCGTGACGGGGTTTCGTTCTGCGGGAGATTGAAGGACGGGCTTGATTGGCTTGTGGCCCCTGGAGAGCCCAGTCTAGAATGGCCCCGCCCAGTTGCAGCGTCCCCTACTTCCAACGGCTTTTGTGGCCCCCGCACCGGCGATTTCGGACGAACCTTTGCAACGCGCGACGCCGCGCGCTCGCATGGCGTTGTGGTCGTCAGGACTCGCCGTCTTCGCCCTCACGCACTTCCTTAGCCCCAACGAATCGGGCCTTTGGCTCCCCTCGCTCGGCATCGGCATCGCGCTGGTCGCCTGGCTTGGCTTTCGAGTGCTTCCCGCGATCGCGGCTCTCGTGTTCGGGATCGACTTGCTGGTACGGCCCGAACCGACGCCGCATCTCTTCCTGTTGGCAGTCCTCTTCGTCGGCCAAATCGGCTTTTCCTGGCACTTGTTCGTCAACCGGGCGAAAGGCTCCGCCTGGCTGCACGATCCGCTCTCCGCCACGCTCTTTCTGATCGTCGTCGCCGGGGTGGTTCCGCTCATGTTCGGCGCGCTCGATGCGCTGGTCGTCGGCTGGCAAGCGGTCGATTTCGACTGGCGCGACTACTGGGTTTTCGCGAGCACATCGAGCCTGTCGCGAACGCTGGGCATCTTGCCGGTCGTTCCCGTGTTGCTGGTGACGCTGACGCCGGTGCTGCATTATCTGCGAGCGCTGGATGAGCCCCGCAGCAAGCCGTTCAGCATTCGCGATTGGAAATGGGGCGAATCGCTCGAATTGGCGGGCTTGGTCTTTGCGAACGTATTCCTCGATCTCTTGATGACGCGCATCCATATCGAACGCGGCTTCCCGGGTTGGGCCTTATGGGGCGCCTCGCTGCTGATCGTCGTCTGGTCCGCGATTCGCCAGGGGTTGCGGGGGGCTTCGCTCGTTTCCGGTCTCGGCGCCATTTCCGCGTTGGCGGTAGCCCAAGTGCTCGGCGTGTCCCCTTCGATCTTCAGCCCGCTCCAGGGAAATTTGCTGGCTCAGGCATCGACGGCTCTCATGATCGGCGCCTCGGTCGGCTGGATCCGCGATCGCGAGATTCGCTATCGCCATGTCGTGGGACACATTCCCGTCGTGCTCTACAGCGTTCGCCTGGTGCGTGCGTTGCCGACGCTGGACCCGAGCGTGAAGCCCGCGCCCCGGCAGATGCCGAAGGGTTCGCAAGTGGCGGCCGAAGCGGAGGTGACGCTGGTCAGCCCCGCGAGCCTGAAGGTTCTCGGAGCCGCCCCGCAATCGCTTGCTGGGCCCTTCTCGTCCTGGCTGCAACGGGTCGATCCGGCGGATCGCGAAGTGCTGATGGCGGCCATGTCGCAGCTCTGCATGCAACGCGAACCGGTGACGTGCGAATATCGCGTGCTGACTCATGTGCCGATTTCGTCGATGGACATCGATCTCGACGCCTCCTCCGCCTCCATGTCGCCCGCGGATGTTCGTTGGGTACGCGACACCATGGTCCCGCGGCGATCCAGCGACGACATGCTCGAAGGGTGGGAAGGCATTCTCGAAGACGTGACCGAGGCCCGCTCGCTCTCGAACAATCTACGACGCATGACCGGCATGTTTCAGGCGCTGGTCGTCAACATGCCCGCCGGCATCTTCTTCGTGAGCGGTTCGACGGGGCAGCCGATTCTCGTCAATGCCCGCGCTCGCGAGTTGCTGGGGCAACGCGAGGATCAGGCCGCGGGGATCGATCAGCTTTCGCAGGTCTATCGGCTGCATCGGCCCGATGGTACGGAATATCCCGCAGAGGAGCTTCCTGTTGCCAAGGCCCTGCGTCTAGGCCGGCCGGGGATGGCGAAGGATATCGTGGTCCATCGGCCCGACGGCAAGAAGATGAGCCTGGTGACCTGGGCGGCGCCCGTCGATCTGGGTCCGGGGCAAGCGAATGCCGCGGTGTGGGTATTGGAAGACTTGTCGCAGGTCGAACGGGCCGAGATGGCTCGCCGCGAATCCGAAGCACGCCTTCGAGCCGTCTTCCAATCGATGGCGGAAGGCGTCGTCATCCTCGACGGCAAGGGAAATGTGCTCGAGAGCAATCCCTCGGCCGTCACCATGCTGCGCCTGGCTCCAAACGCCCTTCGGCAATGGCTGGCGCAGGACGACGGATGCATGCGCGAGGACGGCACCCCCTTCCCGGCCGACGAACATCCCGACCGACTTGCGATGCGGACGGGGGAAGCGGTGCACCATGTCGTCATGGGCGTTCCGGAAGCGGACAGCGATTCGCTTCGCTGGCTGCTCTTCCATTGCGTCCCCTTGCCGCCGAATCTGGGGCCCGCGCGACTCGTCGTCACGATCGACGACATCACCGCGAATCGCCGGCTTCAAGATGAGTTGAAGCAATCGCAACGGCTCGAGCTGATCGGCAAAATCGCCGGCGGCATTGTGCATGACTTCAACAACCTGCTTACTGCGATTGTCGGTAACGCGTCGCTCCTGGAAATGGGTCTGGGCGCCGACCACCCGCTCCGCGGCGATGCGACGCGCATCATCGAGATCGGCGAACAGGCCAGCCATTTGGCCAGCCAACTTCTCACCTTCGGCCGGCGTTCCAGCGGCCCGGCGAGCAGCGATATCAACACCGCAGTCGTTCATTCGGTGCGACTCCTGCGAAGCCTGCTGCCGCATCCGATTCATGTGGATGTGGGCCTGCATCCCACCGATGTGGCCGCGCCGCTCGAAGACATGCAGGTGAAGCAGATCGTGATGAACTTGTGCCTCAACGCCCGCGATGCGATGCCGCAGGGAGGCACGATCCGCGTCCGCACCCGCCGCGACGAAGGGGCCGCGATGCCGTCGGTTCTCGAGGTTTCCGATACCGGCATCGGCATGTCGGACGACGTGCGGCGGCGCATTTTCGAGCCGTTCTTCACGACGAAGGAACGGGGCACCGGCCTGGGTTTGGCCGCGGTGAAGCAAATCGTCGAAAGCGGCGGCGGCGCGATTGAGGTGACGTCGGAGTTAGGCGAAGGGACGCGCGTGACGATCTGTTTTCCGGAGCCGGCGAAGGCGATAAGCTGAACTAATGCGAGCCGTCGGCATCGAGAGCACCCCATGTCGAAAACCGTCACCCTGCAACTTGATCTCCCCAAGGATTGGCGAGCATTTCGACTGCCACCGGCGCTCGATCGCCGATTGCAGGAATTGTTGGATCGCCAGGACCAAACGGGCAAGCTCTCACTTGTTGAGAAGCGAGAAGCTCAAGCGCTGGCGGAATTGGTGGACATGCTCGCTTTGATGAAGGCTCGAGCCGCCCTTGCAAAGGCTAACGACCACGCATGAGGAAGGACATTCCGCGCTGGCTTGCACGTGAAGTTCGCCTGCGGGCAAAGGGTGTCTGCGAGTATTGCCGACTTCCGCAGTCATCGCAAGAGGCCACTTTCCATATCGATCATGTCGTCCCCTTGGCCGCAAAGGGCGACACCTCTTTAGAAAACTTGGCCCTCGCCTGCACGACCTGCTCCTTGAAAAAAGGCGCCCGCATTGCCGCTCGGGATCCAAAGAGCGGAAAGCTTGTTCCTGTTTTCAGTCCTCGAGCTCATGATTGGTCGTCGCATTTCCGATGGTCCGCCGACTTCAAAGCGGTGGGCAAAACGTCGACGGGACGGGCTACGATCGCGTTGCTGGGAATGAATCGACCTGCAATTCTCGCCATCCGCCAGGTCTGGGCCCAGCTAGGCGTCTTTCCGCCGGCTTAAACCTTTTGCACTGCTATTCGCACGCCTGGGTATTCGTTACCATGACGACTGAATCCTGATCGCTTGCGAGTCACGCCATGTTTCCGTCATCGCACCCTGCCCTGCTCCATGCACGTCGCCATTTCTTCGGCAAAGCCGCTTCCGGCGTCGGCATGGCGGCGCTCGCCTCTCTGCTTGCGGAGAAGGGGCATGCGGCGCCGGATGCGAATGGCCGGACAGGTACGCTTCGCACTCTGCATCATCCGGCGAAGGCGAAACGCGTCATCTATCTGTTCATGTCGGGCGGGCCGTCGCATATCGAGTTGTTCGACTACAAGCCGGCACTACGTCGGCATCATGGCGAGGAACTGCCCGCCACCATTCGCATGGGACAACGCGTTACCGGAATGACTTCGGGGCAGCGATCGTTTCCTTGCGTCTATCCGATGTTCGGCTTTCAGCCGCATGGGCAAAGCGGAACCCACATCAGCAATCTGTTGCCGTACACGGCCCGCATCGTGGACGACATCACGATCGTGAAGTCGCTGCATACGGAAGCGATCAATCACGACCCAGCAATCACCTTCATCCAAACGGGAAGCCAGCAACCGGGCCGGCCGAGCTTCGGCGCCTGGTTGAGCTACGGCCTGGGTTGCGAAACTTCGAGCTTGCCCGCCTTCGTCGTCATGGTTTCGCAGGGATCGGGAAACAAGACGGACCAGCCGATCTTCTCGCGGCTATGGGGGGCCGGGTTTCTGCCGTCCGAACATCAGGGCGTCCGATTTCGCACCGGCGCGGACCCCGTGCTGTATCTCTCCAATCCGCCGGGCGTGGATGGCGAGACGCGGCGAACGATGCTGGATGCGACCCGGCAACTGAATGAACTTTCGAGCCAAACGCAGGGGGATCCGGAAATCGACGCACGCATCGCGCAGTACGAATTGGCGTTTCGCATGCAGTCGGCCGTGCCGGAGTTGACCGACCTTTCGCGCGAGCCGAAGCAGATTCTCGACATGTACGGCGTGAACCGAACTCACGACGACGGCGGGTTCGCCCGCAATTGCCTGCTCGCGCGGCGGATGGTCGAACGCGGCGTGCGTTTCGTGCAGCTCATGCATCGCGGCTGGGATCAGCATGGCGGCTTGCCGGGTCAGATTCGCGGGCAATGCATGGATGTCGATCAGCCGGCCGCGGCTTTAGTGATGGACTTGAAGCAACGCGGCCTGCTGGAAGATACGCTCGTCATTTTCGGCGGCGAATTCGGGCGAACGGTCTACAGCCAGGGCGCATTGACGGCGAACAATTACGGCCGCGATCACCATGGCCGGTGCTTTTCGATGTGGGTCGCCGGCGGCGGGTTCAAGCCCGGCGCGAGCTACGGCGAGACGGACGACTTCTGCTACAACATCGTCCGCGATCCCGTCCACATCCACGACTTCAACGCGACCTTGATGCATTGCCTTGGAATCGACCATGAACGCCTGACGTTCCGCTTCCAGGGCCGCGATTACCGCCTCACCGACGTCCACGGCGAAGTCGTGCCCGGCTTGCTGGCGTGAGTTCGGCAGAGACTGGGAAGGCGAGGAGCCTCGCCCAGCCTCGCCCGCCTCGCCTTCCCCATGTCGTGCCAGACCCGATGTCGGTTTCGAAACAAGCCCTTACCGACGCGGCGCGTTCCAGATGCGGAGGGTTTGGTCCCAACTGACGGAGGCGAGTCGTTCGCCGTTGGGGCTGAACGCAATGGCGGCGACGGATTGACGGTGGCCGCGCAGGGTGAGCGTTTCCTGGCCTGTCGTCGGATCCCACAGCTTCACGGTGCCGTCCTCGCTGGCGGATGCGATCCGTTTCCCGTCGGGACTAAAGACGACGCTCCGCACGCCATGAGTATGCCCGCGCAGCGTGGCCACGTGTTCTTCCTTCGCGGCATCCCACAGCTTGATCGATCGATCGGCCGACGCGGTCGCGAACAGCGTCCCCGCCGGCGAAAACGCCACAGCGTGGATCGGGCCATCGTGGCGTCCGCAAAACACGGTCGCCTCGCCGGTCTCGGCGTTCCACAAGCGAACCTTTCGATCGGCGGACGCCGTGGCAACGAGTTTGCCGTCCGCTTGAAAGGCAACGCCAAGCACTTCGTCGTCATGCCCCACGAGCACGACCGGGGCCGAGTCTTTGCCGACGGACCATATCTTGGCCACCTTGTCGGAGCCGGCCGAGGCTAGACGATTGCCGGCGGGGTCGAACGCGACGGCACGCACCCACGAATCGTGCGCTTTGATGGATTTCGATGGATTCCCCTGAACGTCGCAAAGGCGAATCATGCCGTCATCGCCGCCCACGGCCCAAAGCGATGCTTTCGGCTCAAAGGCAATGGTTCGGAGGGCGCCGTCGGCCACCTTTACATAGCGCGACTTCTCGGACGCCGCGAGGTTCCAGACATTGAGCTGGCGATCGGCGCCCACGCCGCCAACCGTGTCGCCTCCGCCGCCGAAGGCGACGCCTAGAAGCGGCGCGTCGGACTGAAAATCCGGAGCGTCGCGCAGGTCGAGATCGAAATCCACCGACGCCAGCAGTTGGCCGTCGGGGCTGAAGGCGATCGTGCGAACCCGATTGGCTTCGCCGGGCCATGCCTTGAGGATCTTGCGCGTCGAAACGTCGAAGACCGTGACGCTGTTGTCTTGCGAGGAGACCGCAACCCGCAAGCTGTCAGGGCTGAAGGCGAGTACGCGGGCGGGGCTGGCGAGGCCCTCCAGCCGCATGCGCGGCTTGCCGTCGCGTGCGGAAACGATGCGCAGACTGCGGTCCCATGCAGCGGACGCGAGATGTTCGCCGTCCGGGCTGAAGGCGACTGCGGAAACCCAGTGGTCATGTTCCAGCGGGGCGAAGACCGGCGATGGGCTGCCGATGTCGAAGACGCGGACGGTGCGATCCTGACTTGCGGTCGCGATTCGCTTCCCATCGGATGAGAAGGCGACGTCGGCCACGGGGTGGAGGTGATCCTTGATCGTCGCCAGTTCGGCGCCGTTCTCCAGGTTCCAAATCTTGACGGAACCATCGTCGCTTGCCGAGGCGAGTTGCTTGCCGTCGCGGCGGAAAGCAACCTGATTCACGCCGTGGCGGTGCCCGGTAAGAACCCGAACGGGCTCCGGCTCGCCCGAAGCCGCATCGGAAATATGGATGGCGCCATCCTCGCCCGCTGAGGCGAGCAGGTTCCCGTTGGGGCTGAATGCGATCGCTCGCACGGGGGCCCGATGGCTTTTCAAGAAGCGAAATCGTTGCGGCCCGATGCCATCAGGGCTCCACAGGACGACCGAACCATCGCCGCTCGCCGATGCCAATTCCTTCGCATGCGGCGGGCGAAAGGCGACGGCGCGGATGAGCTGGGCATGCCCTTTCAGCGCGAGCTTGTCCATGCGGTAAAGATCGTCGAGGTAATGCCATTCGAAGCCGCGGAGGTCGAAGCCGCGATTGTTCTGGGGGAGCTGCCGATCCAGCAATTCGCGGAGCCGGCCGAGCTTCGCTTCGTGCCACGCTTCCTGGGCCAACTTCATTTGCGAAGCGTAAAGCGTGCGCGTCGATTCATCGAGCCTGCGCGTCGCGACATCCGTGGCTTCATCCGCTTCGCGTTTCGCATTCTTCGCATCCTGCTCGTTCGATTCGGCCACGCTGCGCAAACCCTCGGCACGGACCCATAGGCCGAGCATGCCGAAGAATCCGCCGACGATCACGACAAGCAAAGTCGCCAGAAGCGATGCGACCGCGGGCCGACGGCGCGCCCATTTCCAGGCCCGCTCCGAAAGACCGACCGGACGCGCCCGAATCGGCTCGTTGCCAAGGAATCGGCCAAGATCGTCCGCCAATTCCTCCGCAGTCGCATAGCGTTTGCGGATGTCTTTCTGCAAGCACTTCAGTGCTATCGTTTCCAGGTCGCGCGGCACGCCCGGCTGCAACTTGCTCGGCGGCACGGGTTCGTTGTGCCTCACCTGCTGCAAGGTATCGAGCACGGATTGGCCGACGAATGGAGGGCGACCCGTGAGCAAGTGGTAGAAGAGGGCGCCGAGAGCGTAGATATCGACTCCGGGCCCAAGCTCGCTGATGCGGCCCTCGGCCTGTTCCGGAGCCATGTAGTTGGGGGTGCCGAGAATCGAGCCGTCCCCCGTCTGATTGGAGGCGTCGGCGCCCATCTGCTTGGCGAGGCCGAAGTCGGTGATTTTCGGCGTGCCGTCCTTGGAGAGAAGGATGTTTCCCGGTTTGAGGTCGCGATGCAGGATGCCCTGCTGATGTGCGTAGCCGATAGCGCGAGCAAGCAACGCGGTGACTTCGGCGGCCTTCCGCGGGGTGAAGGGTTTGTTTTCGATCTGCCCGCTCAGAGTGCCGCCATCGACATACTCAAGCGAGAAGTAAGGGTGCCCTTCCGAGGCGCCGACTTCGTAAATCTGCACGATGTTCGGGTGGTGCAGCTTGGCGACCGCCTCGGCTTCCGCCTGGAACCGCAACCGATCGTCGAGACTCGCGTGATTGGCCGCGAGGATCATTTTCAACGCGGTGAGGCGATTCAGGCCGCGCTGACGAGCCTTGTAGACGACCCCCATGCCCCCCCGGCCAAGGATGCCCAAGATGTCGTATCCCGTGACGCGGACCTTCGCCAGTTCGGCGTTGCCGCGAAAGGACTCTGGTATCGTGCCGCTCGGTCCCGGCGGGGCGATTCCCTCGATCGCAACCGTGCGATCCTCGTGCTGAGCTTGCTGCGGCGACTCCAGGGTGAAGGCAACGGTTCGGTCCATGGCGAATGGATGCGCTGCGGGGTCCAGGGCGATCGTCGGCGTCTCCAGGGAGACCGCAACTGCTGCAGATCCAGGTCCGATCGTCGGGCCGTCGGCCGACTCATCCGCAAGGAGGCTGGATGCAGCGGATTCGCCGGGCAGCGCGAACAGGCTTTCGCCCCGCCCGCCCAACGAAGTCTCATCCCCGCATACCGGACAGGTGGCGGGCGCCGTCGGAATCTCGTTCGTCCATTGATGCCCTTGAGGACAACGCCATAATTCGGCCATGCGCAAGCCTCGTCGCGGGGTTCAGCTTCATTATGGCATCCGCGACATTCGCAGCAATCGAAAGGTAGGTAATTTAGTCGGACTTCACCGGGTTTTTTCGTCCGGAGATATCGCTGCAATCGACGGCTGTTCACGTTGGAACCCGCAAGCGAGCACTTATTTTGTTTGCGAGAACGGAACTTTCCGCGCAGGATGGTGTCTAAAGCTGTAGTGCCCGTTGCGTTACCGAGGTTGGTTTCATGAAGCGTCTTCTCGCATTAGGCATTGTTGCGTTGGCGAGCCTTGCCCTGCTCTGCACCGAAGATGCGTTCGGCCAAAAGAAAGACAAAAAGGGGGCGAAGTCGACTCAGTTCCCCGCCGAGCCGAAGGACTACGCGGCCCTCCAATCGGCCAAGGAAATCACCGGATCGGTCCAGGGGGCCGACGGAAAATCGATTACCGTCCGGATCGACGTCCCGCGTTACGAGAAGAACCCCAACTTCAAGCCCCCGACCGGCGGCAACAACAACAATGCCATGCAGCAGGTGAATCAGTACTCCAATCGCATCGCTCAGCTTCAGCAGCAGGTCGCCGCCGCGAAAACTCCTCAACAACGCAATGACCGGTTGCGCAACCTGCAGCGCGAGCAAAACGCCATGCAACAGGCTATCGCCCGGATTCAGCAACAGCAAGCCAAGGCCGCCAACAACACGAATCCCAACAATCAGCCTTTCAAAGTCGTCAACGACTACAAGGATTTCGATCTCGATTTCACCGACAAGGTCATCGTTCGCAAAATGTTTCTGGAAACGGGCTACGACGACAAAGGCAACCTCATCGAATACACGAAGGACAAGATCGCCAAGCTCAGAGGCGACGATCCGAAACTCCCAGGCTACATCGCCAAGTTCGACGACATCCAGCCGGGCGTGATCGCCAAGCTGATGCTGGCGCCCGTCAAGAACACGACGAAGGTTGACCCAAAAGCGAAGGACGACGATCTCGTGGGCACGGTGGAACGTCCGACCGTTCGCATGGTCATCCTGCTGGCGGAAAAAGGCAACACGCCCACGCCCAAGGGCAAATAGGAAACGTTGCGATGTAGGGAACGCCCTCCGTGGCGTTCCACGGGATTGGAAACGTACATCCCCGGCAATCGCATCCCGCGACCCCGCTTGCGGCTTAGGCGAGCGGCGCCTGCATTTCTCCCCTCTTCCTCCGGGAGAGTCCGGGAGAGGGGGCCGGGGGCTTACAGGTGTAGGTTTGTTGTGTGGAAGCAGCGAAGCTTCCCCTCTCCCTCCGCCGGCAGTTGCAGATACCTTGCAATGCAGTAATGGGCGGAGGGAGAGGGTGCCCAACGGGCGGGTGAGGGGGGCAATCGGTGGGCAGAAGCCGAGAATCGGCTGGAGCCAACGCGCCCCTTGCATCCCGTTCGTTAAGATTTGTCGCGCATTTGCTTGCCCTCTGCCTTCCGCTTGCCCCCCTCACCCGGCCTTTGGCCACCCTCTCCCTCCGCCCATTACTGCCTTTGCAAGGTATCTGCAACCGCCGGCGGAGGGAGAGGGGAAGCTTCGCTGCCTCCACCAAGAAACCTACACCCGTGAGGCGGCCGGGGGTGAGGGCGTGCGACCTGGCGTTACGCGAGAAAAGGCACCCTCGCCCCAACCCTCTCCCGGAGGGAGAGGGAGGTAGACTAGTAGCTCCTGCCGCTCGCCTTAGCGATCCGAAGTCCATCGCTAAGCCGCAAGCGGAATCCCAAACGGCGGCGAACCTTTGATCCGCCGCACCCCTCCTCCCATACGATGGAAGCAACCCGCGAGTCGGTCGGACGGTCGCTGTTCGGTTGCCGGCAACGGCGCTGGAGAGAGGAAAGTCCGGGCTCCACAGGACACGGTGGCGGATAACGTCCGCCGTCCAAGGCTTCGGCCCCTCAACGCCGCGGCCAAGGATCGGGAAAGTGCAACAGAAAGCAGACCGCCTCCAGGCATAAACCCCTGGAGGTAAGGGTGAAACGGTGGGGGGACTCGCGTCCCTTAATGTAAGAGCCCACCAGCAGCCTGGTAACAGGCTGGCTCGGCAAACCCCACCGGGAGCAAGGCCAAGCAGGGAGCAGGATCTGTCCGGTCCGCCACGACTCCCGGGTAGGCTGCTGGACCGCCGAGGCGACTCGGCGGCTAGAGAAATGATCGTCGCCAGGCCTCACCGCCTGGTACAAAACCCGGCTTACAGACCGGCTCGCGGGAACTTTCTAATCTCTAATTTCTAATTTCTATTCTTCACGCGGCCAAGAATGAGGTCGGGTCGAAGGTTTGGAAATTATGGGTCATCAACGAAGCGAGACTC
>JAIEPT010000189.1 GCA_019748295.1 Gemmataceae bacterium
ACGCCACTATCCCGATCTTCGACGCCCCAGCGACATTTCGCCGCCAGTCTCCAATCACAGTGAAATATCCGGGCTAGCGCGGGAGTCGTGCCCGTGCTGGCATCGGCGGGGCCGAAAGGACCGATGACGCTTTGATTGGACCAGACCGACTTGGTGGTTGTGACGAGCGACGTGTAGTCGTTCCACCCTTCGACGGTGCTCGTGCCATACGACGATCCGGTCGCCTGGTAGAGGATCGTTCCGAGACTGAACGCGAAGCCGGTATCGCCGAAGAAGCCGGACTGGCCCATTTGGAGCGAATCGCTGCCTGACTGCGAAAAGGTTTCGCCATAGCCGCTGCTGAACGTGCCGTTGCTGAGAACGTTCGTCGTTTCGATGCTGAGCCCTTGGTAGCCGGAGGTTTGCCTGGTCGTATCGGCGGTGCTGGAGAAGTTGCCGGAGGAGTAAGAGTCGGCGGAGCCGTTGGCGGTCCATTGTCCGGTCGACGACTGGGAGTAGACGGCGCTGGTGAGGCTGAACTTGCCGTTGCCGTAGGCGCCTGCCTGATACGTCGCCTGACTTGCGGACCCAACTGCGGTTCGAAGGGAATCGTATGACGAGGCGAAGGAATACGAATGCTCGGCCGCCCAAAGGCTGATGCCTCCGGAGGGGTCGGAACTGGTTCCCGAGCCGAGACTCGTCGCCGTGCCGATTTCCGTGGAGGCATTGGAAGCGGTGGAGGAATACGTGCCGGACTGACGTGAGTCGAGAACATAGCACGAGAGGCTGTAAACGGAGTTGCCCATGACGCCGGCGAGCGTCACGTCGTTGGCGAACGTGCCGAACTGCGTGAAACTGCTGTTCGAGCTGCCGACTTGGCGATAGACGCCCGCGACCTGCACGTTGGGAAGCGTCGATCCGGAGGCGAATGCGCCGGGCGGCTCGGCGCCAGGGACGCCCGTCCCTTGCTGCACGAAGGTTCCCGAGGTGGTGCTGTCGTAATCGTCGGCAAGCGCGTAACTGAATTGCCCCGCCGTCGAGGCGACGAACGTGGCCGTCGAAAATTCGAACCGAGCGGATTCGGAACGGCCGCGATTGGAGATCGAGAAGTTGCCTGAGCCTGCTTCCGCTCGAGTGAAAGCGGCCGATTCGGTGAAGGCTCCCGAGCCTTGGCGCCGCGTTTCTCGAAAGAACTGCGACGCGGATTGCAACCCGTCCGTGCTCTCCGTGAGCGTATAGTTGCCCGAAGAGTCGTTCGTCCCGGTGAGATCCAGGGCATAGCTGCCGGCGCCGACCGCGTCGAATTCGACGTCCGCGAAACGGAACGTCGATTGCGCGAAGGTTCCCGTCTGGCTCAAATCGTAGCCGACGCCGGAGCCGCTTTCGACGTAATCGAACAATACGACGTTGACGAACTGGAAACTCTGACTGACCGTCTGTGCGGACGACGCGCCCCCCGAAGTTGCCTGGCCTGCCGGTCCAAGGCGCGGCGAGAAACTTCCGCCCCCTGCCTGATCGCTTCCGGATCGAGATCCCGTGCCGGTCTGAACCAGCGAGCCGCTTTCTTGGAACGTGAAGCCATAGCCCAGCAGCGGGTCCAGAGGGTCGTAGCCGGTTTCCGAATAGGCGACGCTGTCCATCGCCCAGATGCCGAGCGACCAGGTACCCTGCTCATACAAGGAGAAGGTGTTCGTGCCCGCATTGACGTAGGTGAAGTTGCTCTCAAGCGTGTAGGCGTAGCTCTGCACCCCCGTCTGCAATTGGTTGGGCAATGCCTGCTGGCCGATCCCTGCGACGAGCCGTTGTCCCGCCACGGTGAGCGCGTAACTTTCCTCTCCGTCCGTTTCGTCCACGGTAAAGTACTTGGCGTAGACCGATGCCAAGTTGACGCCGTTGACGATAAGCAGTTCATCGGCGAGCGGCGCCCAGTTGAATCCCTTCGCGAAGTAGGCATCCACGATGGCCGTGCCCAATGCGATCGTCGTGAAGGCGGAGTACCCCGTGGTGCTGGCGAGGAGGTCGCCGTCGGGCTCGGATTCGGTGAAGCTCCACGCAAGGTCCGCCGTCTGCGACAACGTCGATGAATTGAGGCCCCAACCCGCGGTTCCCAACGATCCTGATTGGTTCAGCGAAAACGTGACCGTTCCCGAGAAACTTAACGTGAAACTGTTTCCTTGGTCATAGCCGGTTTCAAGGACGTTGATGCGATAGCTTCCCGCGTTGTTCAGCGAGACCGAACCGGATACCGTCACCTCGCTCGCCTGAAGCGGCGGAAGCAGCTGGTCGGTAACGGGACGAAAGAGCTGGAAGACTTGACGACTTGAATCCACGCCGGGAGTTGGATCCATGCGCTGCGGGATCCACACGTTCTGCGCCATGACCAGACGGGGTTCCATGGCGTCGAGCTGCAGATGGGTCCGTTTTCCATGCGGCTTCGCTGCCGCGGCGGCGTCCGCGTTGGTTTTGCGCAGGACTCCGCGAATCCATCGGAACGTCGCCATGGTGTCGGTCCCCAGCTTGATTCGCCTAGACCAAGCGAACGAGGAGAGAGCTGATTAAGGACATGTACCGCAGGGGAGATCAGATACGATCCTCGGGCTTCAGTCAACTAAATTTTTCGTAAGCATTGCTGAATCCCTGAATCCATCACGGTTTTCCGCTGGCGCGAAAAACAGCCGGCCGTGGATCCCCGGATCCCACGACTTTTCTTCTCGTCAAACGATTCTGCGCACGGTACTCTGCTGGACGCCACCAGGGCCATCGCGTCGCCTCTCTACCTTCCGCGACAGGAAGCCTCATGCCTCTTCGCTATTTGCTGGGCCCCGTTTCGCGGACGTTCGGAGACATGCACCTCCGCGGTTCGCGCGACGCAAAGCAGTGCCTCACCTTCGATGATGCACCGGGATCCGACCTCCTCATTCGCCCCACCAATTCGTGGGATGATGTTGTGCGGTTGCTGCCCGAAGGATGGTTCCCCGACTTGCTCGTTCTGCACCCCGCTTACGCAACCATTCCGCACGCTCTTTGGCAGGCGCCGGTTCCCAAGATCGCCGTGGCGAACGACTGGAACCTAAGCTGGCACGCCTACCGCGAACAGCTTCGCAACTGCATGGCGGTCCTGTCGGATACCCAGGGCGCCTCTCGCTTAAGCCAAGAAGGGATCTGGACGCGTGCCGCTTTGCTCTTCGGCTGCGAGGCGGATTTTCCGCAGGAACCAAGTGCCGATGGACTGCGCGATATCGACGTCCTGATCGTCGGCAATCTCAACCCCGTCGTGCAACGCGAACGAGCGGCCTGGATCGAGCGCGTAGCTAGTCTCGCTTCGCGGTGGCGAGTGCGTGTCGCCTCCAATGTGCCGCCCGCGGCCTATCGACGGCTGCTTCAGCGCAGTCGTATCGTCTTTCAGTTCAGCGGCCGAAGGAAGGCGGGGCGCCGAGTCGCGGAAGCGGCGCGTTGCGGATCGCTCGTTTTTCAGGAATCGACGAACGTCGAGGTGCCCACCCTGCTTCGTCCGCAAAGCGAGTGCGTACTTTACGACCAGCGGAACTGGGAAGAACTGCTGACCTACTACTTGGAACATGAAGACGAGCGAACTGCCATTGCGGCCTCTGGCAAGAAGAAGGCCGCTGCATGGTCTTATGAGACGCTCTGGGAAGCGGAGATCGCGAAGTTCGAGGCGGCTTGGCCGGACTTCCTTCGACTTGCAGGCATTCGTTCGCATCCCATCGCCGAAGCGACGCTGAATGGCCGCGCCTGGCAAGCAATGGTCAGCAGCCGCTTTACCGATACGGCTCTTGCTGGGGAGCTTCAGAAGATCGATGTGTTGTCCCCGCAGTTCGCGCATGCCAGCAACACGCTTGGCTGCTTGCTCTGGCGGCAGGGTTGGAAGAAGAACCCGCCTGCTATCGTGGCGGAGCCAGCCGGCGAATGCTATCGCCGCGCCATTCAGGCAGATCCCGATTTTGCGCTGGCGTGGATCAATCTGGCGGAATCGCTCGACGCTGCGGGCCGGCGTGCGGAAGCCGTCGACGCAGCCAAGGCGGCACTTGCGTTGCTCCGTCGGAAGCCCTTTTTGGACTCCCAAAGTGCGGGAAGCATCCCGCTATTCCATCCGTTCGACACCCTTCATGTCGAGTGGGAGCAAGCGGCGTGGGCACACGCTGGGGATCGCGCTCAGGAGCGCGACGCAAAGCGGGCATTACTTCTGTGGAAAACCCACGGCATTCTCGGCGAATGGACTGGCGATGCGTTTCACCACTACGAGTCCGTAATGCAGCGGCCGGATTTGCCGACAGGTAGGGCATCGCTCGGGCAGGCGCTCGCTCGATCCGGCCGAGCCGAGAATGCGATCGTTCACCTCGAGAAGGCCCTGGAAGCGAATCCATTCGACGCCGAATCCGCCCGGAAGTGCTTCGAATTGCACGGCAACGTCGGCAATGTCGATAGCCGATCCCGACTTGCGAAACGCCGACGCTCGCTTGCCGAGGCGGTTGTCCAAACTGTCCCCAACGAGCCTTGGTTTGCCGCACCCCGTTCGTCGCCTGACGATTTGGCCACGATCGTTGTTGTTTGCGGCAGGTCGACGCACCTCGACGTCTGCGTGGAGCGAATCCTTCAGCTCACCCGGCAGCCGTTTGAGCTGATCTTGGTCGCCGGCTCGGCTTTGCCTCGAAAGGCAGACGACTGGCGACAGCGATGGCGCGAAGGCGACTCGATCGCGCGGAACGCCGCAAGAGTTGCGGTCGTCCGCGGCAGCGATGAGTCATTGCCTGCGGGCATCCATTCGGGGATTGAACACTGCCGCGGACAATATGTCGCCTTATTGCATGGCGACATTGCCGTGACGGCAGGATGGCTGGACAGTCTCATTGCATTGTTGCTGCACGATTGGCCTCAAGTCGGGATCGTCGCGCCAGCTATTGAGGCGATCAACGATCAGGACGCAGCATCTGTCGATGAGCGTGCCTCGGCTCGCCGAAAGGAATACAGCGGCAAATGGACCAGTGGATGGATCCTGGGCGGCTGCATGGCGGCTCGGCGCGAGGCGCTTCAACGGATAGGCCCGTTCGATCCACGCTTCCAAGGCCCCGCCGGCTATGCGGATCTTTCCATTCGGGCACGTGAGTTGGGCCTGAGAACGCTAATCGCACAAGACGTTTTTGCTGGCGACCTCTCAGAACTCAACCCGAACGAAAACCTGCCAAACGTTCAAGAGGACCATGAGCGCTTTCGGCAGAAATGGGGCGAGGAAGCCGAAGCCAGCCTCCGCGCGGCTTTGCCAAAGCCCCCACTCGCCGACAGCACTGAGCCGTTGCTTCCGGAAGGACCGCGCCGCGGAGTGACGTTGTGCATGATCGTCAAGAATGAGGAAGAGAACCTTCCGGATTGCCTTCGCACGACTCAAGGGCTGTTCGACGAAATCGTGATCGTGGATACCGGATCGGCGGATCGGACCAAGCAGATCGCGCTCGATTTCGGAGCCAAGGTCTTCGACTTCCCCTGGATTGATTCCTTCGGAGCGGCCCGTAACGAAAGTCTCCGTCACGCGACCTGCAAATGGATCATGTGGCTCGATGCCGACGACCGACTGGACGACGACAACCGCGAACGACTCCGCAGAACGCTTGCAGGGCTTGGCGACGAACAAGACGCCTATGCCATTCAAGTCCGATCGAAGCTTGACTCGCAAGGAAGCGCGTTCCGATTGCTGGACCAAGTCCGCATCTTTCGGAATCTGCCCACGATTCGCTGGGACTACCGTATCCACGAGCAAATCCTGCCGGCCGTCAACCGCGGCGGTGGAAGCGTTCGCTGGACTGACGTCATCGTCGATCACGTCGGCTACGTCGATCCCGCCGTGCGTCGCAAGAAGCTGGAGCGCAACCTGAGGCTGTTGCAACTCGACGACGTCGAGCGTGCCGACGATTCCTTCACGTTGTTCAATTTGGGCTGGACGCTGCTGGACCTTGGCCGCACGGAGGAAGCTCTTCCCAAACTTCAGCGCAGCGCGGAGACGGCCACACCCGACTCGTCGATCCTTCGCAAGGTGCACCACCTGCTTGCGGTGATCCAAAGGCAATCCGCTCAGATCGACGGCGCGCTCAAGGCATGCCGCGAGGGTCTCGCGAAGTTTCCGGACGATGCCGAACTGCTGTTGGAAGAAGGACTCATGCTTCGCGATCGCGGCGACCTGGCCGGCGCGGAGCAAGCTTGGCTGCAATTGCTGGGGCCGCGTCAGGCTAAGTATTTCGGCAGTGAAGAGGTGGGGGTACGAGGCTTTCGCACGCGGCAACTGCTGGCCGAGATTTACGTCTTTCAGAAACGCGACATCGAGGCGGAGATCCAGTGGCGAGCCGCTCTTCAAGAACGACCTGATTTCGAGCCGGCCGCCCTGGGCCTTGGGGAATTGCTGATCCGTCGTGATCGGCTCGACGAGCTTGCGGACGTGCTGGATGAACTTCGAAAGACCGGCGTATCGAAATCCAGAATCCAATGGCTGGAGGCCAAGAGTCTGGTGCAGAAGAAGAACTACGTGGACGCCAAACGCCTACTTAAAGACGTCATCGAAAACGACCCGCAGGCGATCGGTCCCCGCGTGTTGCTGTCTCAAGCGCTCATCCAGGAAGGGCGCGACTGGGAAGCTGCCGAGCAGGCGCTGCTCGACGTCTTGGCCCTCGATCCCCAGCACAAGGACGCTCGACACAATTTGCAAGTCCTCAAGCGGCAGCGGCGTCCTTCGGGACTGACTGCCGGCGCCGTGCCTTGACGGCAACGCCGCAGTTAGGCGGAGCGGGCAGGAGGTAGTCTACCTCCCTCTCCCTCCGGGAGAGGGTTGGGGTGAGGGGGCCTTTTCTCGCGCACCGCGATGTCGCACGCCCTCACCCCCGGCCCCTCTCCCGGACTCCCTCGGAGAAGAGGGGAGAAATGCAGGCGCCGCTCGCCTTATCGGTCTTCCGCGTAGACGTTGCTTGAAGCAAAGCCAGCACTCACGCTTTCGCTGCCTGACGATCAGTAGCCAACCAATTCGCCGATCGACGCCGCGTTGTCTTCCACCAGGTACTGCGGTCGGCCGCTCAGATCGGTGATGGTGGTGCGGTTCGCATCGATGCCGAGGTTGCGATAAAGCGTGGCGAACAACTCGGAGAAACGCACGGGACGCGAGGCAGGTTCGCCCGCGATCCGGTCAGTCGTGCCGATCGTCTGGCCCAAATTCATGCCGCCGCCGGCCAACAGCGCGCAGTTCACGTTCGGCCAATGGTCGCGTCCCAGTTGCGGGCTGATGCGCGGCGTTCGGCCGAACTCGCCGAGAATGGCGACGGTGCAATCGCGATCCAGTCCGCGTGCATGAAGGTCCTCGATCAGAGCGCTGACGCATTGATCGAAGATGGGGAAGTCTTCCTTCTCCCGCGTGAAGATCGAATTATCGACGCGGCCTTCGGTGTTTCGGCCGCCGTGCCAATCCCATTTGCTGTAGTTCAGCGTCACCACGCGAGCGCCGACTTCGATAAGTCGCCGCGCCATCAGCATGCTTTGGGGCACACGCGGAGCCCCGTTGCTGTCCATGAAAACGCGCGGATCGCCGGTGCCGTAGCGAGCGACCACGCGAGGATCTTCTTTCGAAAGATCGAGCGCCTCCGCCAGGCGCGACGACGTCAGCAGCCCGAACGCTTGCCGATGAAACGTGTCCATGCCGTTCAGCATGCCCGACTGATCGACGTCGCGGCGCATGCTGTCGAAGCTTCGCAGCAGAGATCGGCGATCGGCGAGGCGATCGACGTTCACGCCCTGCAGGATCATGTCGTTGCGGGAGGGCCCCATCGGGCGGAACGGATTGCCGGAGGCGCCAAGAAACCCGGGGCCGGGCTCGTTGTAAGGGCCGTGCGTGCAGGTGTAGCAAAGGCTGATGAATGCAGGAGTGGCGGGATCGACGGGGCCTTGAACCTTGGCGACCGCCGAACCGATCTGCGGCCAACCGCCGCCCGGCTTCGCGCTGCGCGGGTGGAAGCCGTTGAACACCTGAATGGCGTTGTGATCCGCCTGGTTGTTGACGAGGGAGCGGATGACGGCCAGCTTGTCCATCTGGCGGGAGAGCAGCGGGAACGCTTCGCAGATCTGGATGCCGTTGACGTTGGTCGCAATCGGTCGCCAGGGACCGGCAATCTCCGAAGGGGCGTTCGGCTTGAGGTCGAACATGTCTTGATGCGGAGGGCCGCCAACCAGGTAAATCAGGATCAGCGATTTGTGCGACGACCGACCCTGCTCAGCCTTGAGCAACGCAGGCAGCGTCAGCCCCGCGAGAGCGGCCGACCCGATTTGCAAAAAGCTGCGACGTCCCAGGCGGTGCTGCCTGACGGAAGGCTGCGACGGCATGAACCGATCCTCGGCGAGAGAATTCAGTGGGAAAGAGCTATGTTGGGGAGGGCTTCGTGATCGTACCACGCCCGTGTCTTCGACGCCAGCAGAACGCGCTTCGCCGCCGAGAAGAGGCGCGGCCAATTTTTCGGGCGGACGTACCGAACTGCAAACGCGAAGGGCGTTCCCCATTGAAGCCAGGGGCGAAGCCATCGCCGAAGAGCCGAGATACGGAACCCATGAGAACGCTGAAAGCGTTCCCCAGCAAAGCCCAGGGTTGGCGACCGAAGGAAGCCAACCCTGGGGCAACCGAGACACCCCCAGGCGGGAACTCTGAAGGAGTTCGCCAGGACGCTTGGTGCTATGGGAACCTCCGCCTAGCTTCAAGCGTCCTGGGAAACTCTTTCAGAGTTCAATCGTATGTGGTCCCGATTACCCAGGGTTGGCTCCCGCTGGTCGCCAACCCTGGGCTTTGCTGGGGAACGCTTTCAGCGTTCGCGATCCGTCCGCCCGAAAGAATTGCCGCAGCCCCGAGAAGTGCCAGGGTGCGACGGGCTGGATTTGGCGAAGGATGAAGCCTTCGTTCATCCTCCTTTCGCTTGCCCTCACCGCCCGTCGGGCGCTCTTTTCCTCCGCCTATCATTGCCTTGCAAGGCTTGCGACCGCCGTTCAAAAAAACCTGCGACTGTATGCGGAGGAGAGGGGTAGACTATTTCCTGCCGCTCGCCCTACGCCGCCAGAGGTCACAGCATGACATGCCATCGGATCGGTGTTGCCGTTCTTGCCTTCCTCTGGTTCGCGGGTTCCGCCTTCTCAGCGGACAAGCCGGTGAAGGTGTTCCTCCTCGCCGGGCAGTCGAACATGGAGGGGCACGGGTACATCGCGGCCGAACCGAAGCGGAACGGGGGCAAGGGCAGCCTCGAATATCTGACCCAGGACAAAGCCACGGCCGACAAATTCAAGCACCTCGTCGGCAAGGACGGCAAGTGGGTCATCCGCGACGACGTGTGGGTTCACTACCTCGACCGCAAAGGGAAGCTGACCGCGGGCTTCGGGGTGAAAGAAGATCGCATCGGCCCGGAACTGGGTTTCGGCTTCGTGATCGGGGATGCCTACGAAGAACCGGTGCTGCTCATCAAGCTGGCGTGGGGCGGGAAGAGTTTGGCGAAAGACTTCCGTCCGCCGAGTTCGGGTGGGGAAGTCGGACCGTACTACAAGGAGGTCGTCAGCCGCACGAAGGCCGTGCTGAAAGACCTGAAGAAGGAGTTCCCGGAGTTCGGCAACCGCGGCTACGAACTGGCGGGGTTCGGCTGGCACCAGGGGTGGAACGACCGCATCAACCAGGCGTTCAACGACGAATACGAGAAGAACATGGCCCATTTCATCCGCGATATCCGCAAGGATCTCGGGGTGAAAAATCTGCCGTTCGTGATCGCCGAGTCGGGCATGACGGGGCCGGACGAGAAGCATCCGCGGGCGCTCTCCCTGATGAAGGCTCAGGCGGCCGTGGCGGACTACGAGGAGTTCAGAGGCAACGTCGCGTTCGTCGGCACCAAGGCGTTTTGGCGCGAGAAAGAGGTGTCGCCGACCGGGCAGGGCTATCACTGGAACAGCAACGCCGAATCGTATTACCTGATCGGCGAGGCGATGGGAAAGGCGATGAAGGAGTTGTGCGGGAAACCCGCTGCCAAAAATCCCCTGCAAGCGTGGAAGCATTCGGGAACGCTCATGCTGTTGACCACCCCGGAAGGGGCGAACCTTCCCGCGACGAGTGTTGTGACGGATTTCCCCGTACTCATTCGCCTGCACCGTGACTGGTTCGACTTCACCCAGGCCCGTCCCGAGGGGGCCGATGTGCGATTCGCCACCGCTGAAGGCGAGCGGTTGGCCCATCAGATCGAGGGGTGGGACGCGAAGAACGGAACCGCGAGCGTGTGGGTTCGTGTGCCCAGCATCAAGGGCAACTCGCGACTGCCGCTCCGAATGGTCTGGGGCAAAGCCGATGCCGCAGATGCTTCGGACGCCAAGGCGGTATTCAACGAGTCGAACGGCTACCTCAGCGTCTGGCACATGGGCGAGACGATCCGTGACGACGTCGGGACGCTAACGACGAAAGACCTCGGAACAACCCCGGCGAAAAGCGTGATCGGCCCCGCGCGGCATTTCGACGGGAAAGCGAGCGTCGTCTGCGGCGACAAGATCACGACCTACCCGACGGGGGACAGTCCCCATACCACCGAGGCCTGGTTCCGACCCGAGAAGCCTAATGCGACCCTCATCGGCTGGGGCAACGACAAGCCGCAGGGCAAAGTCGTGATGCAGTTCCGCGGCCCGCCTCACATCCGGATGGATTGCTGGTTCTCCGGGGCCAATGTCGAGACCACCGGACTCATCCATCTGAACGAATGGGTGCATGTCGCGCACGTCTGTCAGCGTGGCGATTCGCGAATGTATGTAAATGGCGTGCTGGCGGGGGTGTCCACCCGAAAAGACTCGCCGTTGAGGATCGCCAGCCCCGCCGGGCTGTGGATCGGCAACTGGCGGAACCAGCAGCAGTTCGAAGGGGACCTGGACGAAGTGCGGGTCTCGAAGGTAGCACGCTCGAGCGACTGGATGCGGCTGCAATACGAGAATCAAAAGCCGATGCAGACCCTCGTGGGGCCGCTGGCGAGTGCCGGTAATGAGTTCTCGGTCAAGGCGGAGAGTCTGACGGTCAGCGAGGGCGGGCGTGTCCGCCTGTGTGCACAAGCGGGCGGGGCTCAGAAAGCGTACTGGTACGTGGTCAAGGGCGACCGGGAGGAGGTTCTTGCCGTCGATCGCTTCGCCTTTGAGTTCGCGCCGGGCCGAGTGACCGGGGACACGCCACTGAAACTGCGTTTCAAGGCCGTGTTTCCGAACGAGGTTAAATCCCGCGACATCGACCTCACGATCAAGGAAGTCATTCCCGATCCGGATTTAACCATAGATATTCCTGCCGAGTGGGACGGGCGAAAAGAACTGGTCGTCGCGCCCCAGATCACCAACGCCGCGGCGCTGAAGGCGGCCGGCGGCGATGCGGCGGACGTGCGGATGGAATGGTCTGCGGGGCCGCTCGCCGTCATCAAGGAAACCGCCCCTGGAAAACTGAGATTGCTTCGGGCGCAAAACAGCGGCCCTCTCATGGTCACGGCCACGCTCAGCAACGGCGGGCGGCCGGTCGTTCGGTCGGGAACGATCAACGTCAAGGAACCAGCGACCGACGCTTGGGTGCACCGCGTTCCGGAACGCGACGAGAAGCCGGAAGAAGGGCAGTTCTACGCACGGGACGACCGCAACGAGGGGACGCTCCATTGCAACGGCACCCTCGACGAGCCTGCGGATGAAGTGTTCCTGAAGGTGTATTGCGACGAAAAGCCGTTCGCGACCCAGACCGCCAAGCCGGGCAAGGACTCAAGCTACGCCCTTTCGGCGAAGCTCAAGCCGGGATTGATGAAGTACCGTGTTGAGTTCGGCACGTGGAGCGGCGGCAAGCACATCGTGCTGCACAAGGCCGGGAACCTTCTCTGCGGCGACGCCTACTTGATCACGGGACAATCGAACGCCGAGGCGCTCGACTTGCCTTGGGAAACGCCTCGGGAAACGAGCGATTGGGTTCGCACCTACGGCGGACCTATGGGTCGCGACAGAGATGGCGAAAGTTGGGTGCGCGAACGCACGAAGAAAGCGGGCGGCAACCGGCCGAATCTGTGGTTCCCAGCGGTCTGGAAGTTCAAGCCGCCCGAGCACGATACGTTCGTCGGATGGTGGGGAATGCAACTGGGCAAGCGTTTGGTCGAGAGCCAAAAGATGCCTGTGTGCATCATCAACGGCGCCCTCGGCGGCACGCGCATCGACGAGCACCAGCGAAGCCCGGCCGACGCCGCCGACCTCTCCACGATTTACGGCCGCACGCTTTGGCGGCTCCGGGAAGCGAAGCTCACCCACGGCATCCGCGGGATTATCTGGCATCAAGGCGAGAACGATCAGCCGGCCGATGGGCCTTCGGGCAATTACGGCTGGAAGAACTATCATCGCTATTTCGTCGAATTGGCCGCCGGGTGGAAGCGGGATTTTCCGAACGTCCGGCACTACTACGCGTTCCAAATTTGGCCGGACTCGTGCGCGATGGGTGGGAGGGAAGGCGCCGGGGACCGTCTTCGCGAGCAACAGCGTACCCTCTCGGACCTGTTCTCCAATCTGAGCGTCATGTCCACGCTCGGCATCCGTCCGCCCGGCGGTTGCCACTTCCCGCTGGAAGGGTACAACGAGTTCGCTCGGTTGCTGCAACCGCTCATCGAGCGCGATATGTATGGGAAAAAACCTGCCCAGTCCATCACGCCGCCGAATCTGAGGCGAGTCTCCTTTGCCGACGCCAAGCGAGACATGCTGACTCTTGAGTTCGATCAGCCCGTTGTTTGGAAGAACTCGCTCATCGGCCAGTTTTACCTCGACGGGGCCAAAGACAAGGTCGCCGGCGGGAGTTCTGAAGGTTCGACGCTCACGCTGAAACTGAAGGCCCCGACCGCCGCCGGAAGCCTCACTTACTTGAAGGAGTCGGCATGGAGTCAAGACGCCTTGCTCGTGGGAGAAAACGGGATCGCGGCCCTGACCTTTTGCGAAGTGCCTATCTCGCTCCAACGCCGATAGCGGAAGGCTGCACTGCCGCACACTTGACTCCGCCCCCACCCAACGGAAGAGGACGCAATAAATGGATCGTTCGATCTTCCGCCCGTTGGCGGCCTGCCTGCTCCTGCTGAATTGCGCCCAAGCTGTGACTGCGGACGACAACCCGCCTCAGAAAGGAGAGATGGCCGGCTACCTGCTCGTCCCGCACGAGAGGGTGGACAAGAAGTACGACGCGGGGTTTTCGATGTACGTCGCCGCGTGGCCGTTGCTGAAGAACTACCCCGGGCAGGAGTTCCAAAGCGGTCTGTTCGGCACCTGGATGTTCTCCCAATACGAAGGCCCGAAACCGGAGAAGATGTATTCGGACATCGAAGGCGGACTCGGCTGGTGGCGGGACACGCGGTTCGCCACCGAGACGCCGAAGTTCATCATGGGCGGGGTGGCCCTCAACTTCAGCGAGTGGGCCAACGGCCCTGGGGCCGGCAAGGGGCGCAACTGGAAGAAGCCCGCCGGACATTACGCCATCGCTCAGCTCAGCCCGTGGGTCCTCTGGCCGCCGGACGGCCTGAATCTGAAGCAGGGTACGAACGGGGAGCTGTTCGGCTACGGCTACCTGCCGCTGCCGCTGACCGCTCCCAAAATCGGGTAGGAGGGGGAATTACTTCCCCCGTCCTCCCACACCACCGGACGTACTCATCGTATCCGGCGGTTTC
>JAIEPT010000375.1 GCA_019748295.1 Gemmataceae bacterium
GTTTAGTTATGTTGGGGGCCGCTATTCGTCTTTTTTGTGTGGTCCCCGGCGCGGATCTGCGTCGCCCGGGTCTTGCTTCCCTCTCCCGGAGGGAGAGGGGAGCAAGAGAGCTACCGGGTAAGGCCGATGTAGAAGCTGAAGATGCGTTCGCGGTCGCCTTCGCCGCGGACGATCGGGAAGCCGAAATCGAGGGCGATCGGCACGGGGCCGAGGGCGGGGACCACGATGCGGAGACCAACGCCGGCCGACACGCGATAGTCCTTGATCGAGAAGTCCTTCTCGACCGTGCCTGAATCGACGAACGCCACCGCGTAGAGGTTGTCGTTCGCCTTGATGGGCACCTGGTACTCGGCACTGTTAAGCCACATGAAGTTGCCGCCGGTGAAGAAACCGTTTTGATTGGGGCCGACGCCGCGGAAGTCGAAGCCGCGGATCGAGCCGAAGCCGCCGGCGTAGAAGCGTTCGAAGACCGGGGCGTCGCTGCCCTGCCAGGCGAATTGCGAACGGAGGGCGATGACCTGCTTGCCCGAGCCGTCCGCGCGCTGGAAGGTCGTGAAATACTTGCTGGCGTCGATGTTGAACATGGGGAAGTTGTAATCGCCGAGCACCTGCTCGTACGACACGTCCACGATGCCGCCCTCGGTGGGACGCAGAAACGAGTCGCGCTGGTCGTAGGTCAAGCCCACGCGAGGCCCGGCGATGAAGTGCGTGCCGACGGCATCGGTGAAATCCTTCGGCGCCCCCGCTGGTACGCCGCTCACCCGGACGCCTTCCAGACGCGTGCCGATGTTGCCGGACCATCCTGGCGCGAACATATGCGATACCGTGATGCGTCCGCCGTAGCGGGTTTCGAGATATTCCCTGTAACCGCGGGTGAAGTAGAACCCGTTCAACGCGAGGCTGTAGGGGCGATCGAAGAGGAACGGCTCGCGGAAGCTCATCGAGTAACGCTGAAACATCGTGCCCGGTTCCGCACGGATGTTGAACTCTTGCCCTGCCCCGCGGAACGCTCGCCCCTCGACGATGTCGGCCCAACTGGTCGGGAGCCGCGTGATGTCGAAGTTGCGTTCGTTGATCGAGACTTGGCCCACGAGACCCGAGTTCGAGTTCACGCCGGCGCCCACGTTGAGCGAGCCGGTGTGATCTTCCTTCACGGTGACGAGGATGTCCTTATATTCGCTGTCGCTGTCCGGATCGATCACCGTCACGCTCGGCTTGATGCCGAGTTCGCGATCCACCTTGAAGATGCCGATGCGCGAGAGGTTGTTCTCGGCTAACCGCAGTTCGGGATAGCGAAGCGTCTGGCCCGGAAAGAAGCCGAGAGTTCGACGGATCACGCGATCCTGCGTCACGTCGTTGCCGACGATGAACACCTGACCCACTTTCGCGGGCGCCCGTTCGCGGACTTCGTAGCGCACCTGGACCACGTTCGGCTGATCGGGGCTGACGTACAAATCTTTCTGCACCATCACCGGGTAGCCGCGCCACCCGTAGTAATCCGAAATGTTCTTGACGTCGCCCGAGACGGTGTTTTCGTTGTAGTAGTCGCCGCGCTTCACCTGCACGATGCGGTTCAGCTCTTCGGTGTGCAGGGCCTTGGCGCCCTCCAGCGTGTAGCCTTGGACGCGGAAACGTTCGTTTTCTTGGATGTGGAAGACCACCGTCACCCAGGTGTAGTCTTCGCTGAAGATCAACTCCCGGCTGACCTTCGCTTTCAGGAAGCCGTTGTTCTTGTAGTACTCTTCCAGCTTCTGCACGTCGGCATCGACGAGCATCGGGTTGAACACGCCGCCGAACGACATGAGAAGCGCCCGGCTCGAATCGATCTGCGTCTTGAGACGCGACGAGGTGGCGAGTTTGTCGTGACCCACGAAGCGAATCTCGCGGATGCGGACGATCGGCCCTTCGGTCACGTTGAACACAATCCGCTCATGCGTGTTGAGATCGCCTTCTTCGAGCGTGACGGTCGCGAAGTAGCGCCCCTTTTTCCGCAGGAAATCCTGAATTTCGAAGCATGCATTGCGAGCGGCGGACGCATCGAGCGGCATGCCTTTCTTGAGGTGCACCATCGATTCGAGTTCCTTCTCGCTCACATGCTGCACATTCTTGAAGAGGATGTCTTTGACGATCCGCGGATGCTCCTGCACGTCGAAGACGAGCATCACTCGGCCATCGGTCGTCGGCTGATCGTAGGGGCGGACGTTGCGAACGAGGCCGGATTCGATGAGGGCTTTCACCGTCTCCATCACGGTGACGTTCGAGTACATGTCTCCAGGCTTGATCTTGGTGCGAACGATATTGAGCAGGCGTTCGGAAGAGACGTTGCGATTGTTGGTGACTGCAATGTCGGCAATCGGCGTCTGCTGATTCTGGGCCCGGGCTTGGCCGAGGAAACAGAACACGGCCGCACCCGCCAAGGAGATGATCCTGGCGAACTGTCGGCGGCGTTTCACGATAGCCTCGGCCGTCCCGGTCATGGGAATCCTCGACGTCGAACTCAGCGCCTTCGTGGCGCAACTTTTCGGAGCGGGCCGAATACCTCTTCCTGTAAGGAAGGTCAAGGCGAACCGACCGTTTCCGCTCAAGTTCCGATTTTCCGCTGCCGACATGGGGATTCGGACGAGAAACCAGGCAATCCGCGCCATCTGCCCGGCGAGACCTGCCAGGCGAGCAGCCGCTGTTAGGCGGCTGGTACGGCGTCTGCAAGAGTCTCATCACGCACAGCCGGAAGCAAGAATGATCAGGGCGCAGACAAAATGACGGGGGACAAAATGATGAAAGGCAGGAAGAAAAATAAGGCAGGATAATTATGAAGCAGGATAATGAAAACTAGTTGACACGAGTTGCGAAGATATCCTGCTCTTCATGATCCTGCCTCGCTCCCTCCTCCTGCCTTTCATCATTTTGTCAACGCCTCTCACGGCTGCGTCCTCCTGGCTGGGCGCGAAGAGACTTGCAAGTTCGCTGCACCAGCCGCCTAACAGCGGTTGCTCGCCGGCTGCTCGCCGTGGCGCGCAAAAAACCCGCGGGGAGGAGGGTCCCCGCGGGCGCTCTTCTCTGTCGTCCGGCCCTTGATCGACTTCGAACCAATTTCCCGCGGTTCTCAGTCCGGCCCGTGCAACAGATCGCTCATGATTCGTCGATCAAATCTGCGGAGCCTCCATGGCAACGCGAGCGTCGGCCATCGTCTCGATGCGGACGCGGGCCGACACCACTTCGGGACTGTCAGCCAGCACTTCGCCTGCTAGGGCTTCGTAATCCTCGGCCCCATTGCAGGTGGGAGCATAAGCGAAGATCGATTTGCCGAAGCTGGGGCATTCGGCCAACTTGATGTTCCGGCGAATGCGCGAGGCGAACACGCGGGCCTTATTCCAAGGGACGCATTGGGCGCGCGACTTGTCGAGATACTCGCCCAAATCGCGAAGCACTTCTTGCGACAACTTGGTGTTCGATTCGCACAGACAAAGAACGATGCCCGTCACCGTGAGATGCGGATTGATCCGCTTGCTCACCAGGGCGGTTGTTTCCAGCAGCTTGCCGAGGCCATGCAGCGCGAGGAAATGCGGTTGCAGGGGAATGAACACTTCATAAGCCGCGGTCAACGCGTTGAGCGTGAGCACGCCGAGCGAAGGGCCGCAATCCATCAGGACGTAATCGTATTGGCCATCCATCGGCTGAAGCTGATCGCGAAGCAGCATCTCGCGTCCGACGACACCCGCCAACTCCACTTCGGCGGCGGCGAGATTGATGTCGGACGCGGCAATCCAAAGGTTGGGTTCCGCTTCGCGAAGCACATCCGCGAGCGGTCGATTGTCGGTGAGGACGTCGTAGATCGAAGGCGACTTGCCGTCGGGTTCGATGCCGAGGTGGGTAGATGCGTGAGCCTGGGGATCGAGGTCGAGCACAAGGACTCGATGGCCCCGCCGAGCAAGGGCGGAAGCCAGATTGACGGAGGTGGTGGTTTTGCCCACGCCCCCCTTCTGGTTAATGATCGCGATCCTTCGCATGCACGCTCCTTCGCCATGGAACGGGCGGGATTATAAAGAAGCGTTCCAGGAAAAAAAACGTCAACTGCGTGGCCGGCCGCAGGGCCGCCGGTTAGCCGCGACGCGTAGCGGAGCGCGGGGATCCTTCTCCCCTCTCCCTCCGGGAGAGCCGGGAGAGGGGTTGGGGGTGAGGGTCTTCTCGCCTCCATCCCGCTGAGCGTCGATGACGATTTTCGCCGGGGGCAAGAAACATCGCGTCGTTTCGGGCGATGGCTCTTCCCTCACCCCCAGCCCCTCTCCCGGTGGGAGTGGGGAGCAAGACCGCGCTCCGCTGCGCGTCGCGGCTAACCGTTTCCGGAATTTTTTCAAGCGTTCGCTCAAGTTGCGTTACATTCGTGCCGGGGATGGGGCCATCTCGACAGGCATCGATCTCGCCGATGCTGCACTTCCGTTCCCCTGTCGGGGCGAATGCCATGGAACTTTGCGTCGGCTTGTTTGGCTTCCTATTTGTTGCGGTCCTCATCATTCTGATTGGCCACGGCGGCTGGTTGCTGGTCGCCCTGATCTATCGGGGAATGACCGGCTATACCCCCGCGCGGCGCGGAAACGCGGAATGCCCGGCCTGCGGCACCCGGCTTGGCGCGGGCGATTTGCGCTGCGGCATCTGCCGGCTCGATCAGGAAAGCAGGCTGGCGCGATACCTCCGCGATACCGACGCGGCCGACCATGTCATCAGCCACTTGCAACGCGACGACCACCTCGACGCGGCGACCGGGACGAAAGTGAGGCATGTGATCGGCGAACGGCGGCAGGCGGCCATGTCGCCGGACATGCAGCCGTGGATCGTCGTCGAAAATCTTCTGAATGAAGCTCGCAGCATTTCCGACCTCGAACCCTCCCAAGTGCAGGGCCTGCTGTTCTTCTTCAACCTGATGACGACCGCCGAGTGGAATCGCCTTCGCTCCAACGACCTCTTTCGCATCGGCCGACTGCTTGAAGAGCGGGGCTTGCGTTGGCGGGCGCTCGACATCTACGAACAAGTGGTGGCGACGCAGACCATCAGTTCGACTCGGCTGCCGGCGGCTTTGCTTGGGGCGAAGCTTTCGCTCGAACTGAGCGACCGAGTCCGCGCTCGCCAGTTTGTTGGACATGCTCGGCGTTGGGCGAACACCGCGGACGATCGGCACCGGGTCGATGTTTTGGAACGCCAACTTGGGCAGAGCGCGCCCGTCGCGGCGCGCGAAGAGGCCCCGTTTGCCGAAGCGGTTCCGGAAGCGCTTCTTGCGGAGTCCACGGAGGCGCCGCTCGTCCTTGAAGCTGCGATGGTGGAACAAATCCCGCCGCCTCCCCCGGCGCCGGTGCTGCCTCGGCCCACGCGAGTGATGCGGTCGCCCGAGAAGCCGCCCGAACCGCCGAAACCGCGGCGATCGTTCGGCGAGATGCTTGTGGGGTTCATGGAAGAAAAGAACATCCTGTGGGGCGAACTCGCGGGAGGGTTGCTGATCGTCGGCTGTTCGATCGCCCTCGTCATCAGCCTGTGGCAGACGCTCGAGAATATCCCGTATTTCCCCTTCTTGATCCTCACCGCCATCACTGCGGCCATCTTCGCGGCGGGGCAGTACACGCTACGGCACTGGAAGCTGGAATCGACGAGCCGCAGCCTGCTGCTGATCGCCACGCTGCTGACGCCGTTGGACTTTCTCGTCTTGGCGGGATTGCAGAAAGGCGAAGGGGGCGCGCTTTCGTTGGCCATGGAAGTTGCCGCATTGGCGGGGCTCGGATGGCTGACATGGAAGGCGGGGCGCATCCTTGCGACTCCGCTACTGGACGCGAAGGCGGGCCGACCCGATTTCACCGCTGCTCTTACCATGGCGACCGCATCGGCGAGCATCTTGCTGACGCCGCGCTGGCTTCCTTTCGCCGAACCATTCGCGTGGCTATTTGTGCTGCTCAGCGTGCTGCCGGCGATCGTGCATGCGTGCAGTACATTCTGGATCGTGCAGTCCTTGGGTTCGCATGAAACCGTCGATCGACCCCGCGTTGCCTCGCTGCTCCTGTACTTGGGGGAAACGACGTTCGCGGTTGCGATGGGGCTTGGCTTTCTCGTCTACTGGAGCGGCGATCCCGCTCGCGTCTTCTCGCATCTCGCCGTTCCGATCACGGTCGTCGCCTGGCCGATGGCCCTCGCTGCCGCGATGCTTCGCCGTCGCCTGGTCGTCGAGGACGAATCGGGGCTGATCCGGGTGCTGTCGTCCGTGTGCGGATTCGTTGGGCTTGGCCTGATCGCATTGAGCCTTGGGCTGGCGTGGCCTCGTCCGACCGCGCTCGTTTTGGCGGGAACGGCGAACGCAGCCGCACTCGCCTATGTCGCCTGGCGATGGCGCCATGCCTGGCTACTGGGATTCGCGCTGCCTTCGTTCGCACTTGCGTTCCTGGTCGGCGCGTTGGCGGTCACGGGACAGGTCGCCTGGGAAGGCGAAACCGGCCAACACCTCGCGCGGCTTCTTAGTGGCTCCGCGAGCAGCCTCTCGTGGATCGCCTTGGCCGCCTTTTGGCTGGGCGGGGCGGAAATCGCATTCCGCTCCGGCCGTGGCGTTGCGGCGCGACTCCTTTGGGCAGGAGCGCTGCTGGCGACCTTGGCGGGGGCGGCGTCGGTCGCAGGCGAATCATTCGCACTTCCGGGCCTCGCTTCTGTGGTCTTCGCGCTGTCGGCGACGGCTGGGTTGTTTGTCGCGATCCGCTATCGCCAAGCGTCCATCGCCTGGCCTGCCTTCGCCATCTTGTACGCCGCTCTGTTTTTCGCGATCCGCTTTATCGCTCCGTCCTGGACACTCAACGAAACGCTTGTCATTTCGCTCCTGTCCTTTGCATCGGGCATCGGCCTCCCAGGCTTGATCCCCTCGAAGCGAACGACGGAGAACTCTCATCTACGTTCGATCTCCGCACCGATGCGAGCACTGGCCCTCGCCGCCTCGCTGATCGCCGTGTTCCCCTGGGTGGCGACGCTGCAATGGGAAACCTTGTGGCTCAGCAGCGGAGGCATGTTGCTGCTTGCAGGCTGGTGGGGCGTATGGAGCCGCGCGGGAGGCGAACCGGCTGGTTTCGCGCTCAGCCAACTCGGCACCGGTGTCGCCGCATGTGTGGCTGCCGCGGCGTGGATGCACGGCATTGGCGAACTGCAAGTTTGGAACGATCTGTGGCATGCTCGGTCGCTGCAAGGCATGCTGCTGGCGCTCAGCGTCTGGTCCTTGGCGTGGTCGATCGTCCGGGCACGGCTTTCGCGCCGCCCCACGTGGAACGTCCTGCTCGATCCGGAGTTGCCGGCGCTCGATCGCATTGCCCTGGGCGTACTGCTTTTCGCCCAGTTCTTTGTCGCCGTATCTGGGGTTCTGCCTGATTTGGCCCGCGAAATCGGCGTCATGTCTGCCCACCTGGCGGGGCCGAACGTCGATTGGATACGCGGCTTCGCGGTCATCGTCATCCTGGCGGGAGCACTCGCCTGGCGCATGTTCGGCGGACGCCCGTTGACTGGATATCTCGGTTTGCATTTCCTTGCGTGGACGCTCCCCTGGCTGCTGGCGGCCCCGCACCGTTTTGATGTTGCCTCGGCGTCGGCACTGCGTTGGTGGCTGGGACTGCTCTTCCCGATTGCCCTCGCTCTGACTTGGTCAAGAGAACCGCTGCTGCGCGGGCTGCGAGGTTGGAGCCGTGACTCCGGCAAGGACATCGCCGCGGCGGGCCGTTTCGCCCAATGGATCGCACTGGTCCTGGGACTCGGCCTTGCGCTGGTCCTCACGCTCGCCACCGCGGAACGCGGCTTCGTCGGAATGCCGCTGGGCGGCCCAACGCCAGGTTCGCTTTTCGCTCGCATGGGGGCGATGGCGAACATGGTCGGCCCGCTCGCCCTCATCGCCCTCGGCCTACTCGGGTCCGGCGTCTTCGAGGCGAAGCCCGGCTATCTCCTCTCCGCCATCCTCCTGACCACCGCAACGATGGTGGGCGGGACGGGCCTCGGCATGGTGCAAGCCCGGAACGGAATCGGCGAAAACGAACTGGTCCGGCTCGCTCAAGTCGGCATGGCGACCGCGGCGGGGTGCACGATTCTTTGGCTCGCGATCGGCAAATGGCGAAGCCCGGGATATTTGTTCGCCTCCATGGCGTTGGCCCGCGCCGCCTCGCTGCCGGTCTTGCTGGCGACAGTGCTGGGCCTCTTCGTGCAAGCTGGTTTCGCATCCGTGCTCACCCACAGCCTCGCGTGGATCTCTCTTGCCGCGATGACCTTGGCGACGATCGGCGTGCAACGGCTCGGGGGCCGACGCTCCATCGTGTCCGTCCTATGCTTCGACGGCGTTACGGCGATGCTGGCTCTGACGGGGCTCGCGCGACTGCACCGTATGGTCGTTGACCCATGGTTTCTGTTGATTGCCGAAGTCGGTCTCTTCAGTTTGTCGCTGATCGCCATCTCGTGGATCGCTCACGCATTCCGTTCCCCAGCCGACACACCGGAACGGATGACCGACAAGATCGCATCGCTATTCCCGCGGCGAGAATCGCAAGGCTGGGCGATCGGATTCGGCGCGGCCATGCTGCTCGTGTTGCTCGGGCTCGAATCGGTCCAGCACGACTTCGCTCAAATTGCTTTCGGCTTCGGCCTGCTGACGATTTTGTTCGGGCTTCTCGCGATCTGGCGTGCTTCGACCTTGTTCGTCTACGTGTCCGGCCTGCTCCCCACGCTCCTTGTCGCATTGGAATGGCTCAACGACCCCCGACGCAGGCTCGGCCCCATTGAGGATCTGGTTGCCGCCGATCACGAAGGTTGGGCATGGACGATCGCCGTCACGCTTGCGGGCGCGTCGTTGATGTGGGGCATCGTCTATCGCGCCTTGCGTTCGATGGGGCATGAACTGACCCGGTCCCGGTCGTTGCGATTTCCGAACTTCGCCGCTGGAATGGCGACTGCAATGCTTCTCGCGTCCAACGCTATCGCGGTGGCAGCCTGCATCATGGGGAACGGTTGGCCGATCGCATGGCTGCCCGCACTTGGGATGTGGGGAATCGCCGCGGCTGCGGTTCTTCGCCTGCTCCTTCTCGGGGACGAGCAAGAACGCGCATCCGCTCCGGCCATGCTTTACGCACTCGGGCTGGCGTGCACCGCCGACATCGCCCGAATGTTGGGTTTCGATGCCGAATCGGTACTTCGCTCTCTCCCCTGGACGCTTGCCGCCTTCGCACTCGTCGCCGCCGGGATCGCCCGCTTGATGCGAAGAGAGCAGGCGGCGGACGAGATAGGCGTATCGTGGTTCCCGGCCATGCAAATGGTTGTGGTTGGCATGAGTCTTCTGCTGGGTCTGCGATTGGTGCTCACCGAAGCGAGCGACGCAGTGCGATGGTTGGGCCCGCTCGCGGCAGTGCTTACCGCCGCCGCACTCGGCATCACCGCGGAAGCGGAAAGGCGACGCGAATCGCAAACCCGGACGTTCGCGTTGCTCACGTTGCTCGCCGCGTGGTTTGCGGGCTGCATGGCGGCATGGGCAGCATTGGGCATCGACCTTCCGGCTCCCTGGATGCATCGCCTGGTTGCGATGTTGGCAACATCGCTCGTGGCCGTGGTTGCGCTGAGTTCGAAGGGCCTGGGCCGAGTACGATCGGCAATCTGGTCGGAAGCCTCGACTCGCCTCGTGCCGGCGATGGCCTGGATCAGCGCGGGCTTGCTGCTCACCATCCTCGGCCAGGAGTTCGCGTTCTATGATCGCCTCGCTCGCCGGACGCCGATGCTGTGGCCCGCGGTGCTGCTGGTGCTGGCGCTGCTCGTCGGCCTCGTCGGCGGCCTGCTGTGGGCCGCACTGCGACGCACTGACTCCGAGATCGGATGGAGCGAACGAACGCGGAAGGGATTCGTGTGGGCGGCGGAAATCGCCTTCGTCTTCGCGCTCCTGCATTTGCGGTTGAATGTACCTGATCTCTTCCCCGGGTTCCTCGGCGGGAAATGGCCGCTCATCCTGATGGGCGTCGGCTTCGCGGCGACGGCGGCAGGGGAACTGTTCGCCCGCCGGGGCAACTTCGTGCTTGCGGACCCTCTGCGAAAGACGGGTTTCAGCCTGCCGATGGTGCCTCTGCTGGCGTTCGTTCTCAAACCGGCGATCCTGGCTTTGCGATTGGAAGAAGGTCTCCCTGGCTTGGAGCCGATCCTTCGCTATCTGCACAACCTCCCGGATTCGCCCGCCTTGCATGCATCGCTCTGGTTCCTGCTCGGCGTGCTGTATCTGATGGTGGCGGGGATGCGGCGTTCGCCGAATCATCTGTTGCTCGCCGCACTGTGGGCGAACTTCGGCCTGTGGGTCGTGCTCGCCAATCAGCAGGGCCTGGGATTGTTCGTTCACCCGCAGCTTTGGCTGATCCCCGTGGGCGTCATCCTCTTGGCAGCCGAGATCGTCAATCGGCCCCGGCTTTCTGCGGAGCAGCGTCAATCGATCCGCTGGTTCGCCCTTTCCCTGATCTATGTGTCGTCCGCCGCGGACCTGTTCATCGCGGGGCTGGGGGAATGGCCGCTCGCGGTGTTGCTGGCCGTGCTGGCGGTGGCGGGCATATTCCTCGGCATTTTCTTGCGAGTGCGTGCCCTGCTCTTCATGGGCATCGCCTTCCTCGCCGTCGACGTCTTCGCCCAAATCTGGCATGCGGCCGTCGATCATCGCCAAACTTGGATCTGGTGGATCTGCGGCATCGTCCTCGGCATCGCCATCCTCGTGATGTTCGCCCTCTTCGAGAAACGCCGCAACGACGTCGAACGCATGCTCGCGGACCTCAAGCAATGGGAGTGAACTTTCGACGGATTTTAGCGCGCGGCGCGAGCAAGTGTTCGCAGGTTCCCGGCGATCGACTCATTTCATTCCGAGAACCTGCGATCACTTGCTTGCGCAGCGTGCTAAGGCGAGCGGCAGGAGATAGCCTACCTCCCTCTCCTCCGGGAGAGGGTTGGGGTGAGGGTGCCTTTTTCTCGCCAACGCCACGTCGCACGCCCTCACCCCCGGCCCCTCTCCCGGCTCTCCCGGAGGGAGAGGAGAGAAATGCAGGCGCCGCTCGCCTAAAAGCCGTGCGCTTGACCGGGAAGCGGCATCAGCGACGATCGAAGCACGGACCTCTCCGCGGCGTTCCGCGGGGGGCGGGGCGCACATCCCCGATCATCCCCATCCCGCGATCACCGCTTGCGGCTTAGCGTTCGCAGGGACAGTCCGGATCGCTAAGCCGCAAGCGGGGGTGACGATTGCATATTGGGTGACGAAAAATCGGACGCGACTAGTCCCGCGGAACGCCACGGAAGGCGTTCCCTACAGGCGTCATTTCCATCTCGATATGCGATAGCCAGGGCGGTCCGGGCGGAACAAGTCGGCGTTGAGCCGCACTCCTAAACCGGGGCCCTTCGGCAAATCGGCATAGCCGTCGCGGAGGACCGGTTGGACGTCGATCAAGTCCTTGTAAAAGGTGCGGATGTGGGCCCGCACCGTCTCCTGAAAGCAACATCCGGGCACGGCGGCGTTGATGTGCAGTCCTGCGAAGAGCGTCAGCGGGCCGGTGCAGTCGTGCATCGTGGAGGGCACGTTGTACGCCTGGGCCATGTGGGCGATGCGAGCGGTTTCCGAGATGCCGCCTGCCCAGGTCGGATCGATCATGATGAAATCCGCAGCCCGCGATTCCAGCGTTCGAGCGAAGTCGGGACGGCTCAGCAGCATCTCGCTGACGGAAATCGGCATCCGGCTTTGGCGGCGGAAATCGGCCAAGGTTTCGATGTTGTCGGTCTTCAACACGTCTTCAAGCCACAACGGCCTCACCTCCCGCAAAGCGTCGGCAATCCGCAGTGCGGCCGGGAGCATGAAGAAGCCGTGGCCATCCACCATCAGCTCGATGCGATCGCCGAAACGCGCTCGGATCTCGCGCAAGGGCTTCACTGCCGAGTCCAGATCGGCGAGCGAAATCCGCATACCGCCATGAGCGTGGGCCGCGGCGTCGAAAGGCCAGGTCTTCACGGCTGAGTAACCGTCGGCGATGAGTTCCTCCACCAGGGCGCAGGGGTCGTGAAAGAGCAGGTATGAATCCTGAAGCGGCCCGGGTTTGCCCAGGCTGCCGTATCCAGGCCAACCCTGATCGCCGCTGGGATTGCGGCCATAGCTGGGATTGCCGCAACTGTTGTAAACCGGGATCCGTGAGCGCACCGGGCCGCCCAAAAGCCGGTAGACGGGTTGCCGACACGCCTGGCCCAGGATGTCCCAAAGGGCAAGGTCGATGGCGGAGATTGCACGGAGTTCCGCCCCGCGAACGCCGAAGTTGGCGGCCCGCTCGTAAAGAAAACGCCAATGGGATTCGATCGCCAACGCATCGCCGCCAAGGAGCCGTCGGGCCATCCAGTCATGCAGCAGTGCCGCGACGGCTTGGGGAGCGTAGTAGGTTTCGCCGTGCCCGATCCACCCGCCTTCCGCATGGACGCGGATCAGAAGCAGGCCCGGCATCACGTCTTCGGGAATCGACGTCTCGATCGCCGTAATGCGCACAACGCCGTGTTCGAGGGGAACAGCAGGCAGGTAGCGGTGCGATTCGTTCATCGCGAAGTCTCTGAAGAGTTAGGAACGCCGTCATGCTAACGACCCGGACTGCGTTCGCTCAAACAATATCAAACCGTTGCTCGACCATTTGGGTCTCTTTTTCCAGGTTCTCCATGATTGATGGTTCGTCTTCCGCGGCATCCCCTTTGCGTCCGGTAATGCCATCACGCTTTCGGACGAAAGCGCTTCTCAGAGAACAAATCCAAGGAGAAATCATGAAGCGAAACTACCTCATCGCCGCGGCGTTCGTTCTTGCTACCTGCACCTGGACCTATGCGCAAGGCGCGGGGGGAGGCGGCGGAGCGGGCGGAGCTGGAGGCGCAGGCGGAGCAGGCAGCGGCGCTGGAACTGGAACCGGCGGCTCGGGTACAGGCGGACCTGGAACCGGCGGAACCGGCGGCGCCGGTTCGGGCACGGGAACTGGGGCTCCGGGAACGGGCGCGCAAGGTTCGGTCCCCAGCACCGGCTATGTCGGCGGCTACACGCAGCAGCCGTGGTTCGCCGATCAGAACGCACGCCAATCGCTCGGCATCACGAACGAGCAATTCAACCAGCTTAACAAGTCGTACTCGAACTATTGGCGGGACTTCACGACGGGGCTCAACCGCAACAGCGGCACGAATGCCGGCGGAGCCAACCCCGGTGGGGCGAACAGCGGCGGAGCCAACAGCGGCGGGACGAATATTGGTGGGGCCAACACTAAAGGCGCCCCCGACCAGCGTCCGACGCAGATGAGCAACAGCGTCTCGAACTTCGGCCAGCAGACCTCGAAGGCCGCTCAGGACATCCTCAAGCCGGAGCAATACGACCGCTTCCGCCAACTGGATATGCAGTATCGCGGCTGGAACTCATTCACCGACGCGCAGGTGCAGAAGGAATTGAATCTCACGCAGCAGCAGCGCGAGCAACTTCAAATGTACCAGACTCGTTGGAACCAGACGATGAACCAAGTATTCAGCAGCGATGAGAAGGGGCGCGAGGCCGCCACGAAGGCCTATCAGGATGCGCGTCAGCAGTACAACATGCAGGTCCGCTCGTTCCTCACGCCGGAACAACAGCAGACGTGGACGAGAATGACGGGCGAGTCGTACGAATTCCGCCCGTATTGGAGCCAGACCAAGCAGCAGGCTCAGCCGAATACGCCGCCGAATCGGTAATGAAATGATGTGGAATGCCAGCAATTCCCGGCGTGGGTCGGAGAAGTCCCCTGATCTTCCTGTTTTATTGCCTAGATCGGTTGCGGCGCGA
>JAIEPT010000202.1 GCA_019748295.1 Gemmataceae bacterium
CGATAAGATACCAGCATGGGTCTCGCACCCACAGGATCATCAACACCTACACGACGCACAGCCGCGCACGCAGTAAGGCGAGCGGCAGGAACTACTCATCTACCTCCCTCTCCCTCCGGGAGAGGGTTGGGGTGAGGGTGCCTTTTCTCGCGTAACGCCACGTCGCACGGCCCTCACCCCCGGCCCCTCTCCCGGAGGGAGAGGGGAGAAATGCAGGCGCCGCGCGCAGTAAGCGGTCTTCGCTATATGGCATCGAGGCAAGTCCGCTATGCGTGCGCGGCCCCTTCAAGCCAAATTCACCTGCGGCTCCGCGCATAATCGATTCGTGCGGACGCGTCGTTCCATTTCGCCTACTAAGCCGCAAGCGGAAGACCCTGTACGAACGACAAGGTTGTCGTCCGTATCCGCGTCGGCGAACGCCACGGAAGGCGTTCCTTACAGGGCCTCACCGCTAGCGTGGATCGTGCGGGCCGTAGCCGGAGAGCTTCGGGATGCACGGTTCGCCGAAGAACGTCCGGCATGAACCGAAGACGAATTGATTCTGCTGACGCCAACCGCCGCAGCCGAACCAGTTGAGGTCGCTCTCGCAGCCGTAGCCGCAGCGATTGAGAAACGATCGCGTCTTGCTCTGATCCGCCGGGATCGGCATTTGCGGACGTTGCAGCAAGGCGCCGAGCGGCGGGGCGGGATAGTTTTCGATGGGGGACAACGAGGGCACCAGCGGAGCCTGGGCCGATCCTTGGCCCACGATGCCGGCGAACGAAACCAGGACGCCGAAACCGAGGCGTGAAGCCTTCATGACGATTCCTCGGATGGAAAGAGCTTTGGGCCGAGCGGCGGCTGCTTTCTCCCTCTCCCTTCGGGAAAGGGGCCGGGGGTGAGGGCCAATGCGCCGGAAGATTTCGAGCGAAACCCTCACCCCAACCCTCTCCCAAAGCGAGAGGGCGCGGAGAACCTCCGGGTAGCTTTGCTCTGGTCATCGGCCACGCCGGAAAGGGCCAAGAAGCCGACTTTGCCGAAGGCGCATGGCGAGATGCGAAATACGTTCGCTCCTGTGGGTTCGGCAAAGATTGCGGGAAGTGCGGCAAACGCGGCGCGTCCGTATAATTGATACGCGTTCCCTCTTTGATCCGCGCCCGCCCACCCTCGCGAGATTCTCCCGCCATGCGCTGGGACCTCACCGAATACCTTCTCAAAGGCCTCTACCTGGGACTGCTGACCACGGTCGCCCTTCAAGGGCCGACCTGGGAGAAGCTGATTCCCGTCCTGGTCTTTTCGCTGATCGGCCTCGCCATGGCCCTTGCGGCCGCCGCGTGGCACAAACTCCGCGAAGGCGTGACCACACGCGGGCGGACGGTCGGCTTTCTGCTCTTCCTCTTTCTCGAAAATCCGGGCCGCGTCTACGCGGGACTGGTGGTCGGGCTCGCCTTGGGCGTATCAGTGGCTGTTCGCGGCGAGGATCTCGACTGGAAGCTCGTTGCCCCCTCGTTCGCCGGCCTTGCCCTCGGCGCTCTGCTCTATCGCCTGCGCATGGTGCGCGACCCCGCCATTCGCAAATACCTTGGCTGGGGCGTGGTGCTGGTGCTGATCGGCGCCCCCGTGGCCGCGCTCACGTGGAGCCCGCTGCCGCCGCAAGAGGAGTACATGCTCGGCGTACTCATGCTCGCCGGCATCCCGGGCTTCTGGCTCCTTGGCTTTTCAAGCCTCGTCGAAGAATCGGAATTCGAAATCGCGGTCCTCTGCGGCGCCTTGGGCGTCGGCTTGTGGAGCATCGGAAAGCACCATTATCCCGATCTCAAGATCGTTCCGCTCGTCGTCCCCCTGGCCGTGTATTACCTCTACGCCCGGCATATTCTGCCTGGCCTGCGCGTTTTCAAACATTCCTTGCGCGGGCTCAGCTACAACCAGATGGGTCAGTATCGCCCGGCTCTCGTCTCCCTGACCCGTGCCCTGCAACTCGACCCGAACTATGCCCTGGCCCGCGAGCAGATGTGGGATGTCCATCGCCGGCTTGATGTCGATGTGCTGCAGAAAGAGCCGGACGTTTTGCCGCTCATCAATTACCGTCTGTGCCTGGAACGGGTTGGGATGTTGCTGCTGAAAGACAGGCCGCAGGCGAGCGATCTTGACGAAGCATCGCGACTGCTTGGGCTTGTCCGCGATCAACGGCCCGATTTGGAACCGGCGTGTCAATATTGGCGAGCCGTGACGGCCCTCCATCGCCGCGACTACGAAGCGGCGGCCGGCGATCTTCGAACATTGCTGACGGCGGAGGTCGATTCCGATGCCCGCCAATCGGTGCTGTTCGCCGCATGGCGGCTCGCCGCGGCACTGCATCCGGAGATGAAGCGCAAGGTCGGCAATCCGTTGTTGGCTGACCCGACGTATCGATTCGCCGCCATCGCTTCGGTCGAATCGCAAATCGCGGTCGATGCCAAGGACGAGGCCGCCTGGGAACTCAAACGGCTTCTCTACAGTCCGCTCACGTTTGCCGACTACGTGAATGTCGTCGGCGACCATCCCGCAGTCGCGGGTTTCGATCACCAATATGCCCGCGAAGTCGGTTTCGCCCTGCTTGGCGATCCGAACAATTGGCAACGCGGCTGCGATTTCCTTCAGATGGCCGCCCGCGGTCTGCCGACGCTCGCCCCCGCCCTCATCATCGAGATCGGCCGAACGCACGAGAAGCATGGCGTCGCCGATGCGAAGTGGACCTGGTACCGCGATGCGATTCAACTGGGCCGCAAGGTCGGAGCCAAGAACCTGTCCGTGGAGGACCGCAAGCTGCTCTTCGCCGTCACCAAAGCGGTGGGCGATCGGGCCAGAGGGCAGGACGACGTGGATTCCGCCCTCGATGCGTACAAGTACTACGCCGACAACGCCCTTGCCGAAGGGGGCGGCGCCCTGGAAACGTATCGCACGTTGGCGGATCTCTTCGAGAAGAAGAAGGACGTATGGATGGCGCTGCACTGCACGGAGCATGCGCTGACCTACGCCTCTTCGGACCCCGACTTGCTCGCTCGCAAGGATAAGTATTACTACTCAGTGCTGGTCGAGGATTTGAAGAAGCGATCCGAGAGCATGCCGAAGTGGTTCGACGTCGATTACTGCGTGAGGCAAGCGACGACGGTGCTGAACCAGTTCCGCGGCGGCGATCTCAGCTTGCTTGATTGGTCCAGCCACCTCGCCGACCTCGCCCAGATCGCTCGCCCGGGCAGCATCCAGACCCGCCTCGTCCGCGCTCGCATCCTACGCATCCGCGGCGAAGTGGCCGAGGCCACGACGCTGCTCGAAAACATCCGCCAAAACCGCCCCGAACGCTTCGGCGGCGAGGATGAGGAAGAATCCTGGTATCTCGCCCACCGCATCCTCGGCGACCTCTACCTCGAGACGAAACCGGATCAATCGGTGCAGTGCTTCCAGGAATACAAGAAGAGCACGAAGGCCGGAGCCGACACCTCGTACAAGATGGGCCGCGGCTTCGAAAGCCTCGGCGATTTCGCCCGCGCCCTGCGATGCTACGAAGACGTGATGGTCTACCCCGACCACCCGCTCTATTACGAAGCCCGCGACGCCATCGACCGCGTCAAACGCGGCGCCCGCCAGCAACCCGCGTGATGGTGGTCCTCACGCTCCGCGTGAGGTCAGCGGCGATGCAAGGTCAGACGACCGCGGAAACAAGTTTATCTAACTTGTTCGAAATGCCTCTTCATGATCCATTCCGACAAGTTAATAAACTTGTCGCCACGAAAGACAGTCTGACCTTGCATCGCCGCTGACCTCACGCGGAGCGTGAGGACCACTCTGCAGCTAGTGGCTTTCCTTGCCCGCTTTTTCGTCGTTGTGCTTGATCCAATCCTGCAATTCGGCGATCGCTCTGCGGGCAGCGGACATGTCGGCGTCGGGGGCGAGAGCCGGGCCGAACACGACGCGCACTGAGGCGCTGGCCTGGGGATGCGACGCATCGAGCGGGCCGCAATAGACGGGGACGATCGGCAGCGCTTCGGGGATGCACTTCCGCAATTCGCCAACGAAGCCGTCGACATTGCCATTTGCCGTGGCGTCGGCAACGGTGAGCGCCAGCAGGTTGCCGTCTTGAAGCGACGCTTCGGCGTGTTTCTGAGCGCTATCCCAGGCTCGCTGCGTCAACTCGCCGGACGCCAGCGTCATCACGCTGCTCGCCTCGGCCAAGCGCCGAATGAGGCCGGCTTTATCCGCCTTCCCGCTTTCGATGAGCACGAACGTCGTGGAACGATCGGTCGCGGAGACAAGTTGCAGGCCCGTTTCCAGGCATGCGGCGTTGGTCGCCAGCAGCACGGGGCCCTTGGTCGGCAGATGCTGCATGCCGACGGCCTTGATCTTCCAACGACCGAGGCTGCGAAGCCAAAACAGGGTGCGGACGAAGAAGTCCGGCAACTTCCGCACCAGAAGCACCAGGATGCCGAAGGTCATCAGCGCCGCGCCGAGGAACAGATAGCGCGGCAACACCTCGTTATCGAATACTTTGGGCAGCGGCTGCGACGACAAACGCACCTGGTAGCGGCGTTTTTCGCGCAGCATGTACTCGCTGACGACCACGTCGGAACCTTCGTTGATGCTGCTGCCGAACATGCTCAGAAAGCCGCTGTCCGCCACTTCGATCGGCGTGAAACTGCCGTTGTTGATGCCATCCAAGAACGCGAAGAAGGCGGCCGCTTCGGGATCCTCTTTCGTCGTCAGAAAGAGCTTTTCCGTGCCGTCCTTCGTCCGCACGCGAAGTTCGCAAAGATGCCCGCGGCTGTCGTGTTCGACGGCCACGAGTGTTCCTTCGGCGACGCGGTCGGTTTGCGGCACCTCCGGCGTGATGCCGGTCGCGCGTCCCAGTTGGACGAGAATGAAGAACAAAACCGACGCGGAGATGGCGCCGGTCACGTTGATGAAATTGCTGGTTGCAACGAGGTCGCCTTTGCTCGCCTTGGGAGCCCGATGCTGAAGCAGCGTGTAGAGCGGCACCATGTAGAAGCCGCTGAAGAACCCGATCGTCGCCAGGGCGACGATGAGCATGCCGGTGTGTTCGATCTCAACGCCCGCCAAGACCGTGGCCCCGATCATGCCAAGGCAGCCGAGGGGGACAAGGCCCAGTTCGATTTTGCCGCCGGAGAGAAAGCCCGCGAGCGGACTGCCGATGCCCACGCCGAGCGCGACGGTGGCGACGATGACGCTTGTGTAGAACTCGTCCCACGGCGGATTGCGCGTCTGCCCGTGCATGTACATGGTGGACCGCATGTACGCCACCATGAAGATGAAGAAGGCGATTCCGAGCACCGAGAGAGCAAGCGGCTTCGCGCTCATCAGCACGCGTAGGTTGTCCCATAGCGGCTTGAACAGGTTGAACGGGAACAGCCGAGTGGGATTGCTGGCGGGCAAGTAGGCGATCATCAAGCTGGCGAAGGCGCCGACGAACGAAAGCACCAGAAGGATCACGCCGATCCAAACTTCATTCCCCTTGAACATGAAGTCGGACGAGAGCAAACCGCCGGTAACGGTTCCCAAGATCGCTGCGAGAAACGTCGTCGATTCGAGGATGCCGTTGCCGCGGGAAAGGACGTGCGGCTGCAGCATTTCGGGCATGGCCCCGTACTTCGCGGGGGCGAAAAACGCGGCATGGGTTCCCATCATGAACACGGTCGAAAGGACGATCCACGCCCCCAGCGCCATGTGATGCACGGTCCCCAGGTAGAAGCCGAGCAGCAAGAACAAGGAGATGACGACCTCGGCCCACTTCCAAACACGCAGCGCCGTCGTCTTGCTGAAGCGATCCGCAAGGTAGCCGGACAGGGTGGAGAAGATCGCCCACGGCGCGTAGAAAAGGATGGGCATCAGCGAGATCGCCTGCGCCTCAGTGAGAATCCCTTGGTGCAAGGCGTAGAACATGGCTGCCGCGTGGATCGCTTGGTCGTTGAACCCGGCCAGAAACTGGGCGAGGATGAGCCCGGTGAACGTGCGGTTTTTCAGCGAATCGGCGGGTTGAAACGCCATGTCGGGAAAGTCCTTTCCAAGCGCGGGCGAACGCCATTCCATGCCGTCGCGTTCGGCTCGGCCGAACCCGCGACATCGGAGCTTACTATAGGAATTGAAAGCAATCGCCGCGAGACGTGTGGCCGGTGCGGAGGCGAGCAGCCGCTGTTAGGCGGCTGGTACAGCGTCCGCACGAGTCTCTTCGTCCCCTGACCGCTTGATTGCAAAACCGTCTGTGGGTCATGAGACTCCTGCGGACCCTGTACCAGCCGCCTAATAGCGGCTGCTCGCCCCTGGACTTTCCTCAAAAACTGCTCTTCCACGCCCGGCTTCGAATGCGTATGGTCCTCCCCCGGAGGGTCGGGATCATGCGCCGGTTCTTTGGCATCGGTTGGCCGACGATGGGGGTTGCGGGGCTTTTGTCTCTCGCCCTCGGCTGCGCCGCCACCACCGACGAACGCATGAAGATGTTCAACGACGACGGCGTCTCCATGTTCGGACAGGGACGCTATCGCGAAGCGGTCGAGAGCTTCGAGGTGGCTTCCACGCTCACGCCGAACGATCCGCATCTGCTCTTCAACATGGGCCAGTGCCACGATCGCCTGGGCGAATGGAAGAAGGCGGAAACCTACTACCAGGAATGCCTGAGCCGCGACAAGAACCACCCCGACGCCCGCCACGCCCTCGCCAATCTCTGTTACCGCACCGGCCGCGTCGATCAGGCCAACAAGATGATCGACGATTGGCTCACCCAGGAAGGCGGGCCCGTCGCCGACGGCTATGTGCTCGACGCCTGGCGATTGCGTCAAGAAAAAGACCTGCCCAAGGCGATGGATCGGCTGCAGCGAGCGGTCTCGATGGAGCCGCGCAATCCGCGGGCGCTGATCGAAATGGGCATCGTCTTCGAGATGATGAACATGCCCGACCGCTCCCTCGTCCTTTACGAACGGGCCGCCCAGATCCAACCCACCAACGCGGACGTCCGCAACCGCATCGAATCGCTGAAAGCGAAGGGCGTGCAACGGGCCTTGCTCGATCAGTGACACGCCAACGCCTGAACGCTTCCGGCGTTTCAGGAAACTCCAGCCAGTGGATTTCGTTACGCCAACGGCGTTGCCGCCCGCAGCCCAGGAAGCCGCGGGCCGCGCATTCCGATTGACCGGCGTGGCGGACCATCTGGTCCATGAAATTCTTGCTTAGGACGTTTTGCGGTCTTGGTCTTCCGCTTGCGGCTTAGCGATCCGCGGCGTCTGTTCGCTAAGCCGCAAGCGGAAGACCAGATCAGGCAACCCACGTCTCGTCGATCACACGCGCCGAGGCGCGTTGGCGTATTCGCTGACCAACTGGCGGAAATCCGCGGGGTGGGCCACTCCCAGCGGCGGTTCCCACTCGGCGAACTGCGCGTTCACGGGCGTTTCCAGCACGCTCAACAAGCCGTCCACCACCTCGGGATCGAAGTGCGTCCCCTTGCAGCGAAGCAGTTCTTCCTGAGCATCGATCGGCGACATCGATTCCTTGTACGATCGCTTGGCGATCATCGCGCAGTATGCATCCACCGCACAGACGATCCGGGCCGTCAAAGGGATTTGGCTGGCGAGCAGGCGATCGGGATAACCCTCGCCGTCGAATCGCTCGTGATGATGCAGCACGATTTCCGCTACCTGTCCGAGAAACGGCACGCGCTTCAGCAGGTCGTAGCCCATGCGGACATGCGAACGCATCACCACCCATTCCTCGGGAGTGAGCCGGGCCGGCTTGTTGAGAATGCCGTCGCTGACGCCGATCTTGCCGACGTCGTGGAGCAGGCCGCCGTAGAACGCGATGGTGCATGCGAGCGGTTCCAGTCCCATCGCCTGGGCGGTCTGCCGGGAGAGGGTGTCCACCATCTCGCAATGGCCATGGGTGCAGGAGTCCTTGGTTTCGACCGCGTCCGCCAGCACGCCCACGATGCTGAAATAGGCATTAATAAGGTCGTGCTGCAAACGCTGGTTCTGAATCGCCACGGCCGCCTGATCGCCGACGCTGAGGACGGATTCCGCATCGTCCGCATCGAAGTCGCCCGCCTTGTCGGCCAAGACGATGATGCCGTTGAGGTCCTTCATCAGCGTGACAGGGGCGACAACCATGTTGCGAAACGTCTCGGCCGGAGTCGGCTTCGGGAGATCCGTCCGTTCACGCGGTTCCTTTGCGATCAACGTGTCGTTGCTGGCAAGCACCCGGTTGCACAGAGCTTCGAGATAATGGGAAATCGGCGCCTGCGGAACCCCATCGAGATCGACAGCCGCGCGAATGCGAAAGCGATCGGTCCACGCGGTGACGTAAACGCCGCGCGTGGCCCCCGTGATTTGGAGACACGCCTTGAGAATGAGATCGAAGACATTTCCCTGAAATAGGCTGTGATGAATCGATCTGAGAAGATCGGCCAACCGATCAGCCCGCTCGCGTTGCGTCTCTGCCTTGCGTTGCAGCCTCTCCGTGCGAGCCTTGGCTAACTCCAGTTCCTTCTGCAAGCTAGCGCGAATTTCGTCCGCCTGGGCCAATTCGGATCGCAATTCACGCACTTCGATGCGCAGATCCTGAACCTCAGCAAGATGCACCGCATACTCCTCCCGCACTCGTTCAATCGCCCGAACGACGGGATCATCGCTTCCCGGCAAAAGCACCGCCTCGGGAACGCCATCCTGAGTCGTGACATACGTCGTAGCAGGTGCTTTCTTGCTCATGTTGGTAAACCCACCAAGAGATCGCGAGAGGCCGACAATCCTTTGAAACAGCAAGTCGGGTGCCGAATCTTCCCTAGCTTGTGCCGGGCGAACGGTGTCGAGCCCTCGCATCCGTGCCGCAAAGCACCAAGCCCCGCGGCGCGTTTGTTCACCACCTTGCGCATCAGAGCGATCCGTGAGCTAAAATTCCCCGTGTTCAAGTCCCCGATCTCGCGAGCCCCATCATGCGCCGCGGCTTCAACGTATTTTGGCTGCTGAAATTTCTTGGCGTCGCCGCCCTGGTCGTCGTGCTGGTGCATGCGTTGCACCACTTTCAGATTTGGCGGAATGCCCGCAGCTTTCTGGAATACGCCGATGATGCGATCGCCAAGGAAAAGCCGCGGCAGGCGATCGATTACCTCGAGCAATATCTCGTCCTGCGTCCCACCGATTGGGATGCGACCGAGCGCTGCGCCGATCTGCTCGACAAACATGGCGTAAGCGGTTTCGAGTTTTGGCGGGTCGTTACCACGCGCGAAAAGCTGCTTCTTGCGGAGCCGACCCGCCACGGAACCCGCTTTCAGCTTGCGAAGCAGTACGACGAAGTGGGACAGCGCGCCGACGCCAGGCAGCATTATCTGGCGCTGCTGAACCAGGGCTACGGCAAGGCGGACGAACTACGGCAAAAGCTCGGCGAGAACTTCGCGGCCGACAACATGAACAAGCAAGCCGAGGAGCAGTTTCGGCTCGCGGTCAAGGCGAACGCGCAACGGATCCCGGCGTGGCTGGCATTGGCGGAGAATCTTCAAACCGCCCAGGCCCTGCCCGACGACGCACAGCAGGCGCTGAACGACATGATTGCCGCCAATCCGCAATCGGCTGCGGCGTATCTGGGGCGAAGCCGGTTCAACACGCAGCTGCATCGGGAGAAGTCGGACAAGGATCTCGATGAAGCGATTCGTTTGGCTCCCAACGATCCCGACGTGGCGATTGCCGCGGCCGAACGGTCGCAGCGAAGCGAAAAATTCGACGACGCCCGGGCGATGCTTGCCAAGGCGCAGGCCCGACATCCGGAAAACGCGTCGATCGCCAAGGCGACCTGGGCGCTGGAACTTCGCCAGGGCAGGCGGGCGGAGGCTCAGAAGGCGCTGGAAAAAGGGGTGGAGAAAAACCCTGACAGCATCGATCTTCGACTGCTCCTCGCCGATCTGCTCATCGATCAGGGCAAGCCGGAAACGGCTCGGCCGATCATCGACGCGCTCAAGAAAACCGACGTTCTCCCCGGGCTGACCGTGTTCCTCGATTCCCGCCTCCTGGTTCACGATAAGAAGTTTCACGAAGCCCTGACATTGCTCGACAAAGCGAAGGACGAGCTGGACGGCAAATCGGATTGGATCGTCCGCGTCTGGGGCCTGATCGGGTTTTGCGACGAACGCCTGGGCGACGTCAGCGGACAGCTTCGCGCGTATGCGGAAGCGGTTCGCCTCGACCCGACATGGACAGCTGCCCGCTTCGGTTTGGGAAACGCATACCTCCTTTTGGGCCGCTCGGACGACGCGATTACGGAACTGACGCGCGTCTCGGCCGTCGCCGACGCCCCTTCGAATGCTCCTCTCATTTTGGCGCGGGCGCTCTTGCAGAAGAACGCGACCCTCCGCGAAGCGAACCGCGATTGGATCCTTTTCGACGAAGCTCTGGCCAAGGCGACCAAGGCCGACTCGCGCGGCATCGACTCGGCCGAATTGAAAGCGCAAGCATTAGCGTTGCGGCATCAGCCTGAGGAAGCCCTCAAGGTGCTTGATGCAATCCAAGTCTCGTATCCCGACGACGCGGGTCTCTGGACGCTCCGCGCCGAGATCGAGGAAACGCGTGGCGGACTCGCCAAAGCTTTTGCCGTGCTCGCCGACGCGACCAAGAAAATCGGCGACCGCATCGAGTTCCGCCAACTCCGCGTGCGACTCATCGCCTTGCACCCCGCCGAAGGGGATCCGCAGTTGCTTCATGAAGCCGCCCGTCGCCTCGACGGCTTCGACGACGAGGCGAAATGCCGCCTTTACCGCGATTTGGCAGAGTCGTGGGCGAGATTGGGCGATCCGGGGCAGTCGGAACATTTCTGGCGGCTGGTCGCGCAGAAACAGCCGCGCGATCTTACTAGCCGTCTGAGGCTTTTCGAAATCGCGCTCGCCGAGAATCGACCCGATAGCGCCAAAACGTGGATCGACGAACTCCGCCGCGTCGAGGGGGCCGACGGAGCCATGTGGCGCCTCGCGAGCGCCGGCCTGGCGATGCAGAACGCGGGCGAAGATGCGAAACGCCTTGACGAAATCCGCACCGACCTGCAGCGGCTCCAGAAGGGGCACGCCGATTGGTCGCTTGTTCCTCTGCTGCTCGCCCGGCTCGACGAAAAGCAATTGAAACAGGAAGACGCCCTCCTGCATTACGCGAAAGCCGTCGAACTGGGCGATCGTTCCCCGGCCGTCCTCGGTCGACTCGCGAAACTGCTGGCTGCGCGGGATCGGTTTCAGGATGCGGAGCAGGCGCTGCGTCGCCTCGAGCAGAAAGGCCCGCTGGGCCGCGACCTGGCCAAGCTTGGCGTGGAAGTGGCGCTGGCACTCGATAATCGCGCTCGGGTGATCGCCCTGCTGGGTCAGGCCGCCGATCCGCAGAGCCGCGATTATCGTGATTTGCTGTGGCGGGCCGGCATCCAGGCGTCGCTCAAGAACGACGAAGTTGCCGAACGCGAGTATCGCCGCGCCGTCGAAGTCGCGCCGCATGCTCCGGAAACATGGGCCGCTCTGGTTGGTTTCCTGTCCCAGCATGGCCAAGGGAAAGGCACGCAAGAGCTGATCGAATCGATGAAGACGAAGGTCGCCAAGAGCCAGATCGACGTGGCCCTCGCCCGCTGTGCCATTGCGACGGGCGATTACCTCGAAGCGGACAAGCGTTTGCAGGAATCGATCAAATCGAAGCCGAACGATTTCTTGCGCCTCGCCCTTGCCGCCGACTTCTATCGTCGCTTCGAAAGGCCCGAAGAGGCGGCCGAGCTTTATCGCCGGGTACTCGATCCGAAGACGGGCGCTCCTGCGGAGATTCTTGCCGAGGCGACGCGATCGTTGGCTTCGCTGGCGTTGCCGAATGCGGAAGCAGGGATCCAACTGCTTGATCAAGCCGGATTCCGCGAGCTGCGCGATCAGCGCGTTCGCTGGTATCTTGAAGGCCAAACGCAGTCCAAGCGAAAGAGCGCGATCGCCCAACTTGAAGCGTCGCTTGCTTCCGCGGCTCCGACCGTGGAAGAACGTCGCATGCTGGCGAAGCTCTACTTGGCGGACGGCCGCGCGGAGCAAGCCCGCGACCTATTGCAGAAAACCGCTGCGTACCATGCCGACCCGCGGCTCCTCGCTGATTACATCCGCCTGCTGCTGACAAGCGACGGCCTGGTTGAAGCCGAAAGCCAACTTGCACGACTCGAACGGCAAGAATCGAACAGCCCCCGCCTTCGCGAACTTCGCGAAAAACTGCGCCCGGCGACGAAGTGATGCATTGCTTTAGGCGATGGCATCCTCACGCAAAACGGTCTGATCTTGCATCGCCGCTGACCTCACGCGGAGCGTGAGGACCACTCTGCTGTCTTTCGTGGCGACAAGTTTATCTAACTTGTCGGATTGGTATTCGGAAGGTTCTTCGAACAAGTTGGATAAACTTGTTTCCACGAAAGGCCCGTCTGACCTTGCATCGCCGCTGACCTCACGCGGAGCGTGAGGACCACTCTGCCTTCTTTAGTCCTTCCAGTCCGCGACCTTGTTCTGGCGAAACGCCTCGTTCCCCAAATGGGCGGCCGCAGCGCCGCGGATGCCGGCTTCGATCGGAGCGTTGGGCGTGCGGTTGTTGCGGATCGCGGCGAGCCAATTTTCCAAATGCAGTCGCTCGCCGTCGGGGCGTTCGTAGAAATCCCGGCCCCGCGGGCCTTGCCCCAGGATCATCTCTTCCGGTTTCTGCTTGCTGCGTGCTTCGGGAATCAACTCGAATCGGCCGCGATCGACGTAGAGCGTCGCTTCGCTCCCCATGAACTCGATCATCGACGCGTTGCGGGCGTTGCCGAAGGTGCCCTCGAAGTGGACTTGGAGATTGTTCGGATACTGCAGCAGCGTTTGGATGGTGTCGGGCGTTTGCCACACTCCCTGCGCGGTGACGTGGTTGCCGATGGTGACGGCTCGCAGCGGGTGATCGAGGTCGAGGATCCAGTGGGCCACATCGATCCAGTGGACCATGAGGTCGCCGAGGATGCCGTTGCCGAAATCCCAAAACCAACGCCAATTCCGGAACTTGTAGTCGTCGAACGGCTGATCGGGAGCATTGCCGAGGAAGCGTTTCCAATCGAGCTTTTGAGCATCCACATTCTGCGGCCCACGTCGAACGCGATCGGTATTGCGGTTCCAGGTCAGGTGGACCTTGATGGTCGTGCCAAGCCGGCCTTCGCGAACCAGTTCGCGAGCCCGCTGGATATGCGGCATGCTTCGCTGTTGCGTACCGACCTGGACGACGATGCCGCGATGTCGGGTCTGCGCCTCGCGCAGGGCACGCGCTTCGTTCGGCTTGTGCGTCAACGGTTTCTCGACGTAGACATGCTTGCCCGCCGCCATCGCATCGAGCGTGATCGGCGCGTGCCAGTGGTCCGGCGTCGCAATCAGCACCGCGTCGATGTCCTTGCGGTCGAGCAGTTCGCGATGGTTGGCGAATGTGACCGCCTGCTTGTCGGCCAACGGACGAGCGAGATCGATGTTCGGCTCATAGACGTCGCATAGAGCGCCGATGCGGACGTTTTCGATTTGCCCGAGCGAACGCATCAGATGCCGGCAACGCCCGCCGGCGCCGATGAGGCCGATGTTGAGCCGTTCGTTCGCTCCGAGCGCCGAACACCCTGCGGGAGCGAGAGCGGCGATGGCGGCGGTCGATTGCAGGAAAACACGGCGGGACGCGGACATGGCGGTTTCTCCGTTTGGGGTTGCCCCCACGGTAACGCATCGGCGCGTGGGATGCCACTGATGACACTCATGGCACGCCAACCGTCTGTTGGACGTCTGAAGCAGGTCATTGCGAATCAGTCTGCCGCCCTGGCAACAATCGGGTAGGAGGGGGAATTACTTCCCCCGTCCTCCCACACCACCGGACGTACTCATCGTATCCGGCGGTTTCT
>JAIEPT010000255.1 GCA_019748295.1 Gemmataceae bacterium
AGGGCGCCTTTTCTCGCGCAACGCCATGTCGCACGCCCTCACCCCCGGCCCCTCTCCCGGAGGGAGAGGGGAGAAATGCAGACGCCGCTCGCCTTAAGCGGGTATCCGAGGAATCGGCGAAGATCGGCCATCGGTTGCATGGCTTCCAGTTAAGCCGCGGAGGGAATCTTCGCCATGCTCGGCACAACCGGAACCATCGTCGCAGTCGCATCTGCCGACCTTGCTGCTTCTTAACGTCTCGATGGCTTATTAAGCAAAAAAGCGGCGAGGCGCGGACGCCCGCGAACGCGTCGGCCCGATTGATGACGCCGCACTCGGAACAGGTGCGCGTGCGAACCTGATGCTCGGTGATGTGGGCGACGACCTCCGGCAACGGCCAACTGTCAGCGCCGCGGCGGGGGATCGCTCTCGCCATGCTTTTTGGGCAATTAAACGAGGCGTGCCTCTCCGGCAGATTTGACAGAGCAATCGACGCGCTCTCCCTCTCCCCGCGGGCGATTCACTGCCTCATCAGACGGATCGCCTATAAACCCGTTTTCCTCAATCGAAGCGAATTTCCAACGACCGACAGAGAGCTCAGGCTCATCGCCACGCTGGCCCAGACCGGAGAAATCAGCAAAGCAAAGAAGGGGTAGAGCACGCCTGCGGCGACCGGCACGCTGACCACGTTGTAGAAAAACGCCAGGAACAGGTTTTGTCGGATATTCGACATGGTCGCTCGGCTCAAGCGCCGTGCTCGGACAATGCCGCGTAAATCGCCTTTCACCAGCGTCACGCCGGCGCTTTCCATCGCCACGTCGGTTCCGGTCCCCATCGCGATGCCGATTTGTGCCTGGGCGAGAGCGGGGGCATCGTTGATGCCGTCGCCTGCCATTGCGACGATTCGGCCCTCTTTTTGAAGCTTCTTCACCGTTTCGCTCTTTTGCTCCGGAAGGACTTCGGCAATGATCTCGTCGATGCCGAGCTGCCGGCCCACGGCCTCCGCGGTCCGTTTGCTGTCTCCGGTAAGCATGATGACCCGCATCCCCTCAGCGTGAAGCAAGCGAATCGCTTCGGCGGTGGTTTCCTTGATGCGATCGGCAACGCCAATGAATCCCGCGAACTGGCCGTCAATGGCGAGGAGCATCACGGTCTGGCCTTCGCCGCGAAGCGCGTCGATTCGGGCTTGATGACTTGAGACGTTGGCGCCATGTTCTGCCAGGAGAGCGGCATTGCCCAAAGCGACCTTTCGGCCTTCGACCGAACCGACCACGCCTTTGCCGGTCACCGACTGAAAGTCTTGAGCAACAGCCAGCGGCAGCTTCTTCTCCTCCGCACCCTTCACAATGGCGGCTGCTAACGGATGTTCGCTGCTTCGTTCCAGGCTGGCGGCAATTCGCAGAATGTCGTCCGCGTTGAACGTGCCGACAGGCTCCGCCAAGGCGAATCGAGGTTTGCCTTCCGTGAGCGTTCCCGTTTTGTCCACGACCAACGTTTCGGCGCGCTCCAATACCTCCAACACCTCGGCGTTCTTGATCAGGATGCCGTTCTCCGCCCCTTTCCCCACGCCGACCATGACCGCCATCGGCGTTGCCAAGCCGAGAGCACACGGGCAAGCGATGATCAGCACGGCAACCGAGTTGACCAGGGCATGGGCCAATTTTGGTTCGGCGCCCCACAAGCTCCACACGACGAACGTCAGAATGCTGATGAGGACGACCGCCGGGACAAAGTAGCGCGATACCTGATCGACCGTTTGTTCGATGGGCGCACGGGTCCGCTGGGCCTCGCCCACCATGCGGACGATTTGGGCCAACAGCGTGTCGCCGCCGACCTTCTCGGCTTTGACGAGCAAACTTCCCGTCCCGTTGACCGTGGCGGCAACCACCTTGCTCCCTGGCTGCTTTTCGACCGGAAGCGGTTCGCCGGAGATCATGGACTCATCCACGTTGCTGCGACCTTCGATGACGCTCCCATCGGCAGGAACCTTTTCCCCTGGACGGACTCGAAGGGAATCGCCCACCTGGATCTGGGCAAGAGGCACGTCGATTTCCGAACCGTCCGGATTGACCCTTCGAGCTGTTTTCGGGGCCAAGCCGAGCAGCCGTTGAATGGCTCCGCTCGTCTGGCTGCGGGCTTTCAACTCCATCACCTGACCGAGCAGAATGAGGACGGTGACGACCACGGCCGTGTCGAAATAGGGCATCACCGCTCCGCCCATGCTCCGAAATCCTTCGGGGAACATCCAAGGAACCGCGGTGGCGGCAAGACTGTAGAAGTAGGCCGCTCCCACCCCGAGAGCGATGAGGGTGAACATGTTGGGGCTGACGTTGCGAACGGAAAGCCAGGCTCGCTCGAAAAACGGCCAACCGCACCAGAAGACGACGGGTGTAGAGAGAAGAAGCTGCACCCAGTTGAGCGGTCCCGCGTAATGGCGCAGCGGATTGTTGGGCAGCATGTCCATCATCGCCATGACGACCACCGGCAAGCCCAGGACCAAGCCGATCCAGAACCGGCGCGTCATGTCGATCTGCTCGTGACTTGGGCCGGCATCAAGTTCGACGGTTCGCGGTTCCAGAGCCATACCGCACTTCGGGCACGGGCCAGGGCGATCGCTGACCACTTCGGGGTGCATGGGACAGACGTATTCCACTTTCGACTTCGGAGCGAAATCAACCGGTTCCAGGCCCATGCCGCATTTCGGGCAAATCCCAGGACCGACTTGGCGGACCTCGGGATGCATGGGGCAGGTGAATTCCATTGTTTCCGCCGACGCCGGTGGATGCGAAGCGGCGGCAGGGCCATCAACATACCGACCGGGATCGTTGACGAACTTCTGGCGGCAGCGAGTGCTGCAAAAATGGAGCGTCTTGCCTTGATGAATCTCCGCGGCGGCAGCCTTCGCGGGATCGACCATCATTCCGCACACGGGATCTTTCACGGCCTGACTCGTCCCCGCCACGTCAAGGCCGGCCTTTTTTTCTGCCGGATGCGGAGTGGGAAGGTAGCGTTCCGGGTCTGCGGCGAACTTTTTCTCGCAGGATGCGGCGCAGAAGAAATACCGTTTTCCGTCGTGGGTAAAAGTGCCGGCCGCGTGAGCGGGATCGACCGTCATGCCGCACACGGGATCGATTGCAACGGAAGGTTTCATGGCTCATCCTCCTTCGAAGAGGTAGGTTCGTGGTTCAAGGCATCCAGAATGGGGCATCCTTGGAGCGGTCCGTGTCCTGGGCAGGCCGCCAACAGTTTCGTCAATGCCCCTCTCATACGGTGAAGGTCGAGGATTCTTGCCTCGATGTCGGCGAGTTTTCTCGCCGTGAGTTCTTTCACGTCGGCTCGGGTCGTATCGGAGTCGTCTTGGATTGCAAACAGCTCGCCGATTTCGCGGAGAGAAAACCCCAACTCTTTGGCTCGGCGGATGAATCGGAGTCTCGCCAAAACATTTTCAGTGTATTGACGATAACCGGAAGCCTTCCGCTCCGGCTGTTGGAGCAAGCCTTGCCGTTCGTAGAACCGGATCGTTTCGATGCCGATGCCGGTTCGCTTCGCGACTTGGCCGATGGTCAGCGGCTTCATGAATCACGTTCAAGCGCAAAAGGGTGGGGACGGCATCATGCTACCCCCGTAGTGCACTACAGAGTCAAGGCGTGCCCCAGGAAATCGATAGGCAAGCGGCAACTGCAAGTCTCCCTTGTCCCTTCGGGAGAGTTCGGGAGACAGGGCCGACACGTTATTCTCGCGTGACGTCTGAGGCGATCCTCATTCCTCAGAGCGAAATGAATCGGGGTTGACTTTGTCTTTGCGAAAGCCGACAATCATTCATGAGCGGGCGACTGTTCCGCCACTTCTGGATGGAAAACGATGATTCGCGTCGGTTTGACTGCCTACCTATTGGTAGCGACGCTTGCTGGACCTGCTTGGTGCTGCTGCACTTTTGCCAGAGTAGCGTCGACTGCGTTTCAGGCTGCCGTCAAGAAGTCCTCTGAATCCTCGTCTCACAGCTGCTGTTCTACGAAGGCTTTGCAGACGACTCACGAGAGCGAGTCGAAGAGCAAGCCCGGCGAGCCGAAAAAGTGCCCTTGTAAGGAAACACGGGACGTTCAATCGGCGCTGTTCGCCGCGACGGATGGCGCCGAACAATATCACGAATCGCCTACGTTCGATTTTCGTGATTTCGATGGAACCACTTTCCTGAGCAGCGTCCCGACGCAGGCTGTTGCCCTTTTCGCACTCTGCGATCTCGCACGTATTCACTTCTCCGGCCGTGATATTCTCGTGGCGTTTCAGACTTTTCGCTGCTAAATCGACCTTTGCTTGATTCTGTTTCGCCGCCGTACGTCGATGGCGGCTTGTTAGTGCTGTTTTCTCGTTCCTCTGGCTTGATTCCCGCAAGCAATGGGTAGCACTCCTTGACGGGGTGAGCCCCTTGCCTGGACTCGTCCGATTTCGAACTTCTCGTTTTAAGGAGATTGGTCATGTTGCGCAAATACGCTCTGCTTTCCGCCGTATTCGCGATTGCTGCCGGTTCCGCCTTGGTTCTGACCGGGTGTGGGCAGCAATCCCAAAACAAAAACTCGGAAGGGAAAGGCAAGAACCCTTCATCTCACCCCGAAAAGAATAATGCGGTCGCCGAAAAGAAGGGGGGGGACCACTCTTCGCCTCACACCGAAAAGAAGGGAGAAGATCATGGCCACAAGCCTGGTCAGCACGGCGGCATCATGGTGGAAATAGGTCGGGACAGCTACCACGCCGAGGCCGTGTTCGAAAAGGGGGGCATGCTTAAGCTGTATACCCTCGGCAAAGATGAGTCGAAAGTCGTCGACATCGAAAGCCAAGTCCTTAAGGCTTACGTCAAAGACGATGCGGGCACGGAAGCGGTCGAGATGGAACTCAATCCCGTGCCGCGCGCCGGGGACAAAGCCGGCAGAACCTCTCAGTTCATCGGCAAGTTGCCTGCGGAGTTGACCGGCAAGCAAGTCACCGTCACCATCCCGATCATCGCGATTGACGGAGAGCGATTCCGCATTGGTTTCACATCCGCTCCTGCAAAGCACGACGAAGGCATGCCGGTCGGAGTGAGCGGCGCCGACGAGAAGGAACTGTATTTGAAACCGGGCGGCATCTATACGGAAGCTGACATCAAGGCGAACGGGAACCGAACGGCCTCCCAGAAGTTCAAGGGCGTCAAAGCCAAGCACGACTTGAGGCCGAAAGCAGGGGACAAGATCTGTCCCATCACGCTGACGAAGGCAAATCCCGAATTCACTTGGATCGTTGCGGGGAAGTCCTACGAGTTTTGCTGCCCGCCGTGTGTGGACGAATTCGTCACCATGGCCAAGACTCAACCGGACGAGATCAAGGAGCCTGACTTCTACGTCAAGAAGCAGAAATAGCGATGGGAATGGCTTCCCATGGGTGTCCCTTTCGTTTTCTAAAGGAGCTTTTCATGCGTTACTCGAAAGTGTCTCTTTTCGTCGCCGCCGCCGCCTTCCTGCTCTCGGGAATGGCCCTTGGCGATCGGATTCATGCTCAAAGTCCAGCGCCCAAGGCGAGCAACACGACGATTACGGTTCCCGACATGCACTGCATGGGCTGCGCCAAGAAGATGGCGAACGAACTTTCCAAAGTTGAGGGTGCAGGGCAAATCCTGGCCAATGTCGAGGCGACGACGGTAACGGTCAGGACCAAAAGCAACCAGGCGCCGTCTCCCCGTGCTCTATGGGAGGCGGTGGAACGTGCGGGATACCAACCAAGCCGCTTGGAAGGTCCTAACGGCGTGTTTACCAGCAAACCGAAATCGTAGTTCATGGAGCCGGGCTGGATCTTCCGCTTGATCGTCCCGGAAGGTTCAGCCCGGAAACCTCCCGAATTCGTCCATTCGCTATTGGGATGTGCATCATGAGAATCGCGTCGTTGATCGCCATGAGTTCATTTGCGTTGTTCCTGATTCTGGCAGGATGCTCGTCCAAGCCCGATAAGCAGGGCAATCAAGAACATAAAGCCAAAGTCAAAGTATCCGAAGATCCCGGGGACGGGGACTCCGCGGATGATATCAAAGCGGCTAGGGCCAAGCTGAGTCCAGAAGATCTGAAGCTCGTGGAGGCGCAGGAATATTGTGCCGTGGCCGACGACAGTCGTCTCGGCGGCATGGGCGTTCCCATCAAGATCATGGTGAAGGACCAGCCGGTCTTCTTGTGCTGCAAGGGTTGTCAGCGAAAGGCCCTTGCCGAACCGGATAGAACCCTTGCGAGGGTCGAAGAACTGAAGGCTAAGGTGAAAGCCGAAGCCGGACGGAAATGATTTCGCGGATCGGCCGATCGCGTTCGTTTCGACGGTGGCCCAGCCGTTTTCGTATAGAGAGATTCCATGCTGCTTTGGGAGGATTTATGTCTCGACTTGTTCAGCGAAGTTTCGCAATCGCGGCTTGGAGCGTGATGCTCCTTGCGAATAAAGAAGTCCAAGCCCAGAGCGGCTCGCCTGATGCGGGGGAAATCTTCCAGAAGCGATTGATTCCCATTTTCAAGTCGCCGAATCCTTCCAGCTGCGTTCAGTGCCATCTCGCAGGGGTGGATCTCAAGAACTACATCAGGCCCTCCCATGAGCAGACGTTCGTTTCGTTGCGGGATCAGGGGTTGATCGACCTCGATGATCCTGAGAAATCGAAGATCCTCCAACTCATCGGCATGGGCAAGAACGATCCTGGCGCAGCATTGATCCACGAAAAGAACCGCAAAGCGGAACTCGCGGCTTTTGGGGAATGGATCAGACTAAGTGCGCAAGATCCGAAGCTGCGAAATCTTCCGAAAGCGAAAGCGGAAGACTTGAAAGGCCCGGAGCGCCCCATCGAAGTCGTTCGTCATGCTCGCAAGGATCGCGTGCTGGAATCATTCGAGAACACCATCTGGGCGATGCGATTTCGATGCATGAGTTGCCATATTGAAGGGACCGCGGAGAATCGCGAACTTGTCGAAAAGCACGGGCCGCGCGTGGCTTGGTTCAAGAAGGATGGACCGGCAGCTGCTTTGGAGTATCTGGCTGCGAGCCGCTTGATCGACGTCGAACGTCCTGAGAAGAGCCTGCTGCTCACCAAGCCTCTAAACGAAGTGGAGCACGGGGGCGGCAAGAAATTCATCAAAGGCGATCAGGGGTATCGGGCATTCCTCGCATTCGTGGAGGATTTCGCCCGCATCAAGAAGAATTCCTACCCAGACGCCGCCTCACTGCCGGCAGCGCGGGACACGCTGTTGCATTTCGGCTCGGAGAGTTGGCTGAAGATCAGCAATACCCTGCCGGATTGGGGAGATCGGATTTTGCAGGTGAACGTCCACGCCTGGAACGCAAACGCCGCCAGATGGGACGCATCTCCCATCGCCACGAGCGACCGGCAAGTCTTCGGAAAGGGCAAGCTTTGGCAACACAGCCTTACCTTGATGACCCCCAAAGACTCCGAACTGGCCAAAGCGTGGAAAAACGGCAAACCAAGCTTGGCTCAAGGCAAATACATGGTCAAAGTCTACGTCGATCTTCGCGACCGCTTAGGCAAGACGCCGGATGCGGTTCTTGGGAAAGGCGACTTTGTCGGGCAAGTGGAGATTCAGTCCGCATGGCCCGAAGGATACGGAAGGATGACTGCCGTGGATGCTCGCAAACTTCGGAAATGAAACGTTGTCGGCAATGTCCGTCTGAGCCACCGATCGCATGGAATCGCGTGTCCGAAAGATCTTGGCCCATTCCGCCCCGAGCGAGGTCTTCTCCTGCAAAGAGGGTGTATGATGAAACACTTTGGTTTGCTTGCGATTGACGTTTCTTTGGGCGAGCGGCAGGAGATAGTCTACCTCCCTCTCCCTCCGGGAGAGGGTTGGGGTGAGGGCGCCGTTTCTCGCGCAACGCCACGTCGCACGCCCTCACCCCCGGTCCCTCTCCCGGAGGGAGAGGGGAGAAATGCAGGCGCCGCTCGCTTTGGCGGGCTGCGGCAATCGGGAGCAGAACCGTCGCGCCGATGACGGCGAGTAAGAAATGGCCCCTGGGGGGCAACGGCGTGGGCGGGCAGTCGACGTTCATGGCGGAAAGCGATCCGGCCACGATCGAAGCTGGTAAACCGGTTTCGCTGAAGCTGGCGATTCAAGATGCCAAGTAAGGATGCCCGTCCGCGAGTTCGACATTCTCAACGAGCAAAAGTCCGCCTGAACATTGTTCGTGCCGTTCGCGTTGTTCCATTCGTGTTGCGATTCGATCGAAGTTCTATTTGCGAGGTCAGCATGGCTACCACGAACTTCGCCGTTCCACCTCAAAAGAGAACGGCTCGGTTTCTTGTCCTGGCTTGGGGCGTTCTCCTGACGGTAGCGGCAACCTGGCTCTTCGCGCACGAAGGGCATGCGCCGCTTCCCACCAAAGGCGTCGTAGTCGATTCCGAGAAGGGAATGGTCACCCTTGGCCCGGATGCCCGGAACATTCTCGACGTTCGCACCGAAGAAGTAAGCCCCCGCGTCGCAGAGGACAAGGTGCTCGCCTACGCGACGCTGGTCGCCCCCTGGCAGCAACACGCTTTCCTTTCGACTCGCTTGCCCGGCCGAATCGTCAATTTGTTCGTCAAGCCCGGTCACTCCGTGAAGGCAGGCCAGGTGTTGGCGGAGGTTCAAAGCCTTGAAATGGAAGATCTGCAACTGGAGATTTTGAACCTTGAGACGGCGCTTCAGCTTGCCTTCAAGGTGATGGAACAAACCAAAGCACTCAGTGCCGGCGGCGCCCTTCCCGTGAAGGATCACCTCGAAGCGGTCAACAAACATCAGCAAACGGCGAACGGCTTGGAGGTTGCGAAGGCAAAATGGTTCAGCCTGGGTCTCGGAACCGAAAAGCTCGAGCAATTGATGAAGGAGAAAAATCCGCGGCTGTTCGCCTCCCTTCCGATAGTCTCTCCCATGTCCGGCACCGTGATTCATGCGGACGTCTCGATAGGAAAGGTTGTTGAACCGACGGAGCACCTTTTCGAAGTGATGGATCTCGCTTCGGTTTGGGTGAAGGTCGGAGTTCTGGAACGAGATCTCCACAGGATTTCCACAGGCCAGCCCATCGAGTTGAAGCTCTCGGCTTTTCCGGACGAGGTCGTCACGGCCACGGTGCAAATCAAGAGCCTTTATCTGGATCCTGTTTCCCATTTGGGAACGGTGTGGGGAGAACTCAAGAACCCACCTGAGACGTCCCCGCAGACGTCTCCTCGTTTCCTCCCTGGAATGAGTGGTCAGGCCCAGGTGGTCCTTTCTTCGCCCAAAAAGCTTCTGACCGTTCCCGCGAACGCAATCGTGCGCGACGGGCCCGAGCGTTACGTGCTTGTGGAAACTTCCTCCACGTCGAAAGCCTCGGAATACCAGAAACGAAGCGTCGTCATCGGAGTTGAGGCGGACGAGTGGACTCAAATACTGGGGGGAGAAATCTTCGCCGGCGATCGAGTCGTGACGACAGGCTTGACTCAACTTGCTGCCTACTTCGTCCCTGGCGTCTTGCGGCCTAGCCGGGAAGCCGCGAAGAACATGGGGCTTGTAGTCGAACCGGTTGAAATGCACGATGTCGAGAACATCGTCGCACTTCAAGGCGCGGTTGAAGTGCCCACCGACCGGCGAGCATCGGCATCGTCGCAGATCGCCGGCAAGATTCAGAAAATATCCGTAGACCGCAATCAGGCGGTCAAGAAGGGAGACGTCGTTGCCGAAATCGCCAGCACCGAACTCCAAAAGCTCCAACTCGACCTTCTTCAGGCCCACTTGGAACTTGGTTTGGTCGAAGCGACTTTGACCCGTATCCGGAAAGTGGAAGCAGTGATTTCGCAACGGCAACTCTGGGACGCGGAAAGCCTTCGGAACGAACTGGTCAATCGTCACGACAGTCTCAAGCGAAAGCTGGAAACCGTCGGACTTTCGATTGAAGATATCGCCGACCTCCTGAAAAGCGGGAAACTTGTCGAAACGCTCCCCGTGCGCGCGCCGCGAGATGGCGTCGCGGTTCATTTCGGCAAAGTTCTCGGCCAAGTCATCAAGGCGGATGAACCGCTATTCGAAATCCACGATCTTTCGCAAGGCTACGTGCAAGCATTCCTTTCGGAAAGGGAATGGACGGCGATCCGAATCGGCCAAAAGGTCCGCGTTCGATTGGTTGCGGACCCTTCATTCGTTGCCGAAGGAACCGTGGAACTGAGCGGCAACACGTTTGGGGCGGACAATCGGATTCTTTCGGTGTGGGTCAAACTCGATCAGAACGGACTTCAACCATTGCAACACAACCTCTTGGCGCGGCTGACGGTCTCAGTGGGCCGGCCTGCTTCCGTGCTTTCGGTCCCACTTGGGGCCGTGGTGCAAGAGGGGACCAAGAGTTTTGTTTTTGTTCTCGACGACAAGGGGTTGTTCCAACGTCGGCTGATCGAACTGGGCAAAAGAAGCGATGACCGGTTTGCGGAAGTCGTCGCCGGATTGCAGCTCAGCGAGCGCATCGCCGTGCAGGGCGCTTCGGCTCTCCAAACGGCCTACGCCAACATTCGCTAGAAAGGCGAGCCATGCTCAATTACGTCATCGCATTTTCGCTGAAGAACCGAATGGTGGTGCTGCTCGGCACCCTCGTCCTGATACTGTATGGCGGATACCATCTGCGTCAGATGCCGGTGGACGTGTTTCCCGAACTGAATCGGCCCACAGTCACCATCCTCACGGAAGCGCCGGGATTGGCGCCTGAAGAAGTCGAGATTCTCGTCACTCGGCCCATCGAATACTTGCTCAATGGCGCCACCGGAGTGCTGCGGGTTCGCTCGGCGTCCGGCATCGGACTTTCCATCGTCTGGATCGAATTCGATTGGACGACGGACATATACCGCGATCGCCAAATCGTTGCCGAGAAGCTGCAACTGGCGCGAGAGCGGCTTCCCGCAGGCACGAATCCGGTGATGGCCCCCATTTCCTCGATCATGGGGGAAATCATGCTCGTCGGCCTTCGATCCACTGCCGAGCAAAAGACGCCCGAAGATCGGATCGCCAAAGCGATGGAATTGCGAACGCTGGGAGAGTTCGAAATCCGCAATCGCTTGTTGGCCGTCGAAGGCGTCTCTCAAGTCACGGTCATGGGCGGGCTTCTCAAGCAGTATCAGATCCTGACCTCGCCCGCTCGTTTGGCTGCCCAGAACGTCAGCCTGCAAGAACTGACGGAGGCCGCTGAAAAAGCCAATGTGCTTGTCGGGGGGGGCATCATGGTCCGAAAGAGCAAGGAATCGCTCATTCGCATCAGCGGTCAGGCCATCAAGCTCAAGGATCTTGAAGACACCGTAGTGGTCTGGCGCAATCCGCGTCCGGTGCTCGTCAAGGATGTTGCCGAGGTGAAGTTCGGCGGACCCATTCAGCGCGGGGACGGGAGTTTGCAAGTTCGCGAAGGCGACAAGGAAGGCGACAAGATCGCAGGCGGACCCGCCGTCATCATGACGATCCAGAAGCAGCCTGACGTCAATACTCTTGTGCTGGGCCCGAAGATCGAGGAGGTTCTGAGGCAGATCCAAAAGGATATGCCTGCCGACGTCCTTCTTGAAACGCGAATCTTCAAGCAGACGGATTTCATTCAGGTCGCCATCGACAACGTCATCGAAGCCGTTCGCGACGGAACGATTTGGGTCATTGTCATTCTCTTCGTGTTTCTCTGGAATTTCCGCACAAGCGCCATCACGCTCACGGCCATTCCCTTGTCCCTGTTGATGACTTCCTTGGTGTTCGCCTATTTTCGGATCACGATCAACACCATGACCCTGGGCGGCATCGCCGTCGCGATCGGCGAACTCGTGGATGACTCCATCGTGGATATCGAGAACATCTTTCGCCGGCTCAGGGAGAATCGGCATAAGGCCCATCCGGAAAACACGCTCAAAGTCATCTATCTCGCTTCATGCGAAGTCCGCAATTCCATCGTCTACGCGACATTGATCGTGGTAGTCGTTGTGTTTCCTCTGTTTTCGTTGGCCGGCTTGGAAGGCCGGATGTTCGCCCCTCTGGGCTTGGCCTACCTCATTACGCTCCTTACTTCCTTGATCGTCTCGCTGACGGTTACTCCCGTGCTGGCCTCGTTGCTTCTCTCGAATGCGGATTTCTTGAAGGAGGAAGATGACCCGTTCGTGCTGCGCTGGCTGAAGAAATTCGACGAGAAGGTCTTGCGTTGGACGTTGCGGCATCCTTGGCCGATCTTGGGAACGACGCTGGTGCTGGCGATTCTCTCGAAGTTCGTCATCTTTTGGATGGGTTCGGATTTTCTGCCCCCCTTCAACGAAGGCACGCTGACCATCAGCCTGCGAACGGAACCCGGAACCAGCCTGGTCGAGAGCGGGAGAATCGCACAACGGGCTGAGAATCTTGTGCTCCAGGTGCCGGAGGCGCTTTCGGTCTCGCGGCGAACGGGCCGGGCCGAACTGGACGAACATGCCGAAGGGGTGAACTCATCCGAAATCGACGTGCGGCTCCTCGAGCATGAGAAGCCGAAGCCTGGCATAGGCTACGGATTGTTGCGCGCCGTTCCTGGATTGCACGGCTGGGGAGTCGACGTGCATGGTCGTCCCAGGGAAGTCGTGCTCGCCGATATTCGTGACCGCATTAGCTCCATCCCTGGCGTGAAGGTCAACATCGGTCAACCGATTTCTCACCGCCTGGATCACATCATGTCCGGGGTTCGGGCGCAGGTCGCCGTCAAAGTTTTCGGTCCGGACCTGCAAGAGTTGCGATCCAGGGCGGCGGACATTCAAAGTCGGATGAGTTCCATTCCTGGCGTGGTGGACTTGCAAATCGAGCCGCAAGTCGAGATTTCCCAGGTTCGCTTGAAGGTCAACCGCGTGGAAGCCGCTCGCTACGGCCTCGCTCCCGGCGATGTGGCGAAGCTTCTGGAAACAGCTTATAAGGGTCTAGTCGTATCGCAAGTTTTGGATGAAGATCGTTGGTTCGGGCTTACGGTGTGGTACGACGAATCCGCCCGAAACAACCCCAAGGTCATCAATCAGACGATTCTCGACACTCCTTCCGGGCGAAAGGTCGCCCTCGGCCAGGTCGCGGAAGTTCTCGACACCACAGGCCCCAACACGTTGAACCGAGAAAACGTTCAGCGCCGAATCGTCGTCTTCTGCAATGTGCAAGGGCGCGATCTCGGCAGCGTGGTCACCGACATCAAGGCTTCGCTCGCCCCCGTGGAGGAGCAGTTGCGGACTTTGCCTGGCAGCTATCGTCTGGAGTACGGGGGACAGTTCGAGGCGCAGCAACAAGCAACGAGTCAGCTCGGCATCTTGGCGGGGTTCGCGCTGGTAGTGGTCTTTCTGCTTTTGTGGAAATGCCTGGACTCCTGGATGGCGGCTTTCCAGGTTCTTCTCGTCAACATTCCCCTAGCGGCTCTCGGATCCGTCGTCATGCTCCTTTTGGTCAATCAACCTAGTTGGGAGAAACTGCAAGAGGTTCCCTGGTATGAATGGCCCCGAGTATGGGCCTCAGCAACGACGCTGTCCGTGGCCCACTGGGTCGGCTTCATCACTCTGATGGGCATCGTGTGCAGAAACGGCATCATGATGATTTCCCACTATATTCACCTGATGAAGCATGAAGGCGAGGAGTTCAACGAAGACATGATCGTTCGAGGAAGCCTCGAGCGATTGGCTCCGGTGATGATGACGGCCCTTACCGCGATGGTCGGCCTAATCCCTCTCGCCCTGGGTGCCGGCCAGACCGGGAAAGAAATCTTGCATCCCCTGGCGCTGGTCGTCTTGGGCGGCCTCATCGATTCGACAGTCATGGATCAAGTCGTAACGCCTGCGGTGTTCTACCTCTTCGGAAAGCTCTTTGGGCCGGGGATCTACTTCAAGAAGGAAAAGGCAAATCGCGAGGCCAAGGAGCTTGAGAAAGAAGCGAACGAGCTGTTCCCGAATGACGACGATCTTGATGAGGATCCGGAAAATTCGCTTTAGTCGGTGTGCGAAGAGCCTTCAGCAAACTCATGAAATTCGTAGAGAAATCTCAGAAAACACGGGATCGCTCGAGAAGGTCAAGCAGATCGCTGGCCTAAGAGCCTATCCGGAAAACCCCATTTTTCCGTATATGATGAACGCAAAGCTCATGTGCAGCATAGCGATGTAG
>JAIEPT010000380.1 GCA_019748295.1 Gemmataceae bacterium
CCCCTCACCCCCAGCCCCTCTCCCCAAAGGGGAGAGGGGGGCCGGAGTGTCAGTCTACTTATTTCGCGTCGGGCGTCGTCTGGCTCAGGCGCTGCGCGATCTCCATCCATTGCTTCTCGAAAGCCCTGAACTCGCCAAGCCGCAAGCGGAAAACGAGCTACGGTTTCGGGGTGAATCGCAAGCACACCGGAGCGCTGACGCCCGTCGTCGGTTCGCCGACTTGGGTCAACTCGCCTGTGTTCTGATCCACGCGGAAGACGGTGATGGAATTGCCCCCTTGATTGCCGACCAGGAGGAACTTCCCGGTCGGGTCGAGGACGAAGTTGCGCGGCGTGTTGATGTCGCTGGCCTGATTCGCGACCCACGACAGCTTGCCGTTCTCGAACTTGAACGTCGTGATGCTGTTGTGGCCGCGATTGGAACCGAAGACGAACTTGCCGTTCGGGTGAACGACGACTTCCGCAGTGGAAGCGCCAACTCGTTTGGCGTCCTTGGGCAGGGTGCTGAGGGTGTCGATTTCGGTGAGCGTGCCCTTCTCCGAGTCGTACTTGAACGAAGTCATCGTCAGCAGCAATTCATTGATGACGAACGCATGCTTGCCGTCCGGATGAAACGCGAAGTGGCGCGGGCCCGCTCCGGGAGCGACCTTGGCCGACTCCGGTTCATGCGAGGAAAGCTTGCCGGTCTTGGCATCAAACGCGTAGACGAGCACCTTGTCGATGCCGAGGTCCGCGGCCATCGCGAAGCGGTTCGTGGGATCGACGTTGATGCTGTGAGCATGCGGTTCGCCCTGCCGGCCTTTGTTCGCGCTGCTCCCCTTGTGCTGGATGAACGTCGTCGGTTCTCCCAAAGCGCCGTCGTCGGCGATGGGGAGCGATTCGACGCTGCCGCCGCCGTAGTTGGCGACAAGCGCGTGCTTGCTGGTGCGATCGAGCGAAATGTGGCACGGTCCCGGCCCGCCGGAAGTCTGTTGGTTCAGCAGCGACAATTTGCCGGTGGCCGGGTCGATCTTGAACGCCGCCACGCCGCCCGCCTTGGTCCCCTTGAAGCCGCTGACTTCGGAAACGGCGTAGAGATGTTTGCCGCTCGGGTGGATCGTGAGGAAGGTGGGATTCGGCAATTCGCCGACAAGCCCCTGCTCCGTCAACTTTGCGCTCTCGGCGTCGAAGTCGTAAAGATAGATGCCCTTGCTCTTGGGCCCCGTGTAGGTGCCGACGTACACGCGCCAGGTTTTCGGCATCGCCGAGTCCTGAGCGAACGCAGCGAGCGCGAGGAAGGGGAGCAGCAGCAACGCAAGCAAACAACGCATGAGTGGTTTCTCGTCGGGGTTGTGGTCGTTTTCTATGTAGCCCTCTCGCTCCGCGAGAGGAAAGCGGCTTCGTGCCATGCGATCGCGCGACATTCTCCCGCTTTCCTCTCGCGGAGCGAGAGGGCTACATAGGTTCCACGATTATGAACATGCCTCAAGTCGCGAGCGATATAAAAAACGCGAAAATCCTCCCCCTTGGAGCCGACATGAGTTTCTTCACCCGCGACGAATGCCTCCGCCGACTGCGAACTCAAGTCGCCGCCGGCAAACCGATCATCGGCGGCGGAGCCGGCGCCGGCATCAGCGCCAAATGCGCCGAAGCGGGAGGCATCGACCTCATCATCATCTACAACTCCGGCAAATACCGCATGGCGGGCCGCGGTTCGCTCTCCGGCATGATGCCCTACGGCGACGCCAACGCCATCGTCATGGACATGGCCCGCGAAGTGTTGCCCGTCGTCCGCAACGTCCCCGTCCTCGCCGGCGTTTGCGGCACCGATCCCTTCCGCATCATGAAACTCTTCCTCCGCGAAGTGCAGACGGCCGGCTTCTCCGGCGTGCAGAACTTCCCCACCGTCGGCCTCATCGACGGCGCCTTTCGCCAGGGGCTCGAGGAAACCGGAATGGGCTACTGCCTCGAGGTGGACATGATCCATCAGGCCCATGAACTCGGCCTTCTGACGTGCCCCTATGTCTTCAACCCAGAGGAAGCCGTCGCCATGACGAAAGCTGGGGCGGACGTGCTGATCCCTCATATGGGGCTGACGACGAAGGGTTCGATCGGCGCCGCCACCGCGCTGACGCTCGAAGAATCCGTTCGCCGAGTGCAGGACATGGCGGAAGCGGCGAAGAAGGTGCGCAGCGACGTGCTCGTCCTCTGCCACGGCGGACCGATTTCGGAACCGGAAGACGCGCAGTACGTGATCAAGAACGCGAAGGGGATCGTCGGCTTCTTCGGGGCCTCGAGCATCGAACGCTTGCCGACGGAGATCGCGATCACGCAATGCGTGAAGCAGTTCAAAGGCATGGTAATCGGAAAGTAGTCCTCACGCGCCGCGTGAGGTGAGCCGCGATGTAAGGTCAGACGACCGTGGGAACAAGTTTATCCAAGTTGTTCGAGCTCCCTCTTTGCAGCCAAATCCGACAAGTTAGATAAACTTGTCGCCACGAAAACCAGAACGGAGTCAAACGCGTTGCGTCTTCCACGCTCCGCGTGCGAAGCGGAAGAGGAAGAACCCGCCCCGGATCAGCAGGTCCGCGAACATCGCAAGCCAGGCGCCGAACAGGCCAAGGCCGAGGCCGCGCCATTCGCCGAGCGGGCCGAGCGAGACGTTCGATTGCATGAAGAAGTACGCGAGCGGGATGCGGACCGCGAAGAAACCGATCCAGGTAAACAGTACGGGCACTCGCGTATCGCCCGCTCCGCGCAGCGCGGAAGTGAAGACGATCGTCGACGCCAGTGCCGGCATCGCGAACGCAATGAGCCGCAAAACGGGAACCCCCGCCTCAAGAATGGGGGGATGGCCCGTGAAAACGCGGAACATCCATGGGGCCAGCACGAAGAAGACGACCCCCATGATCGTCATGGCTCCGCAACCGAGCCCGAAGGCGAGCCAACCTGCACGGTCGGCTTGGTCCGGTCGCCCGGCGCCGAGGTTTTGTCCCACCAGCGTCATCGCCGCCGTGCCGAAGGCGGCTCCCGAAAGATAGCCAAGCGCCTCCCACACTAGAGCGATGCCATGGGCGCTGCTCGCCTCGTTTCCCAGTTGATTGACCAGCGACAAGAACCAAAACTGACCCACGACGACGGAAAGGCTGTCGAACGCCGACGGGATGCCGACGCGCAGAAGGCGTCGCATCAGATCGAACCGCGGACGGAAGTCGGCGAGCCGCAGTTTCAGCCCTTGGCGTCCCAACGCAAGCCGGGTCAAGACGACGCTGCAGCCCAGCACATGGCTGAGCGCGGTGCCGATGGCGATGCCGACGAGCCCGAGTTGCGGGAAAGGGCCGAGCCCATAGCAGAACGACCAAGCCAGCGGCAGGTTGACGACGGCGACGCCCGCCATCACATTGAGCCCGGTCCGCGTATCGCCGGCGCCGACGAGACATGCGATGCCGGCCGCCTCGACGACTTGAAACGTGAGCAGCAGAAACAGAGGTTGCAGAAACTCGGCCGCAAACAGACCCGCCGAGCCTTGCAATCGCAGGAGGTGGATCAGCCCGGAAATGCCCCCGCCCAGCCCGACGACGCTGGCAAGCATTCCGAAGAACACGGCAAGCAGCAGCGCTTGATGCGCCGCCGCATTGGCCTCGTCGCGCGAGCCTGCCCCGACGAAACGGGCGACGAGCGCGGTGCTGCCGACGGTGACAAGCACCATATAGCTGGAGATCGACCATGCGAGATAATGGGCCGTCGTTTGCGCCGCAAGCACCGCCGCCTGTCGCGCCTCCGCTCGCGTGGAGAGAACGGTGCGTGCAACATGACCCAAGAGCGGATCGCCGCCAATGGGCGTGGTCCACATCTCGACGCGCCCCTGGATGAGGGCTTCCGTTTCCCCCGGCAAATGCCCGCCGAGGTAGCGATCGGAAAGGCTGACGACGAGATACAGCGCGTGCTGCGCCATGACGGGAAGAGCGAGAGCGAGCACGAGGCGAATCGTCGGAACAGGCGCCATGATGCCGCTAGCTTATGGAATGCGGTTGAGCGGTGATTCGCGACCGGAATCGAGCGTACGTTTCGTGGCGACAAGTTTATCTAACTTGTCGGAATTCGTCGGTTGTTGGCACGCTACCGACGGGGACCGACGCATGCCGCAATACCTGCAGTACTTCGGTGGGGTCGCAGCCATATATCCCCGAGCCCCAGGCGGCATTCTGCTCGACCACTGCCCAGCCTCGGCCTTCGATAACTCCGACATCCAGAACGGCGGTTCGCGGCAAATCGACGTGTTCATTGTCGAGTACGGTTTGGACAAACGCGCTAGCTTCGCTCAACTCGGCATCCATTGCTTGAAAGTCGCTGTCGCGCTGCACTTCATTGCCGCGGAGATAGATCGACAGCGTGCGCAGCTTGCGGTCGAGGATGAAGCAGCGGAACTCTTTTTCCCAGGTCACGACCTCAGCCACCAGCACCGGCATCTCTTCGTCGTAGCCTTCGGGAAGATCCTTGGGGGCGTAGACTTGCGCGGGGAAGCTCTTGTCGTTGGGCGGCTTGATGAAGCAGGGCGCCGCGAGCGATCGTGCTTCGCGAAGCGTCATCAGATCGACGCGCCGTTTGCGAAAGTGCTCGGGAAGACGTGGGAGCCAATCGACGGCGGGCTCCAACATGCGCAGACCAAATGGTTCCGCCAGGCTTGGGCCGAACAGCGCTTCGAGGTAGAGAACCGGCTCCGGAACGGAACGCAACTCCTCCGGGACGTGCCAAGTCCGAAGCCGTTCGACATCCCAGCCCAGGCGAGCCGCTGCCCGCCCTAGGGCCTGGGAATCTTCGGTGAAACGGGGAGTGAGGATCAAGGTCGGCATCGCCGTTTTCCGATCCAATTCAAACAAGTTAGATAAACTTGTTTCCACGAAAGGCCCTTTACTGAGCCACGTCCTGCCACCAGGGGCTGATCCGGTGGATCTTTTTCAGGATTTCGTCCCGTTCCTTCCCATCCTTCGCCGCGGCCAACTTCGTCTTATACTTGTTGAGCTTCTCGCCACGCTTGCGGCGACGACGAAGTTCGACTTTCCGTTCCACCATGTTCGCAACCCTGATAGGTTTTTCTGGATACTGCTAGGCGGCCATTGTATACTGCGGACTGCCGCTCAGCCAAGTGCCGGCAGACATGTCTTGAGGAACATTGTCCATGAAGATTCGCCTTCTGTGGATCGTTTTCGGCATCGGAATCGGCATCGCGGCCACCTTCTACCTCACCCGAACGCGCGACGCCGTCATCGCCCAGCAATCCGAACGGCCCGGCAATTCGATCGATCCGCCCATCGAAATGCCCCACGATCTCAGCGGCCTTTCGATCAAAAATCCGCGCATCCGCATCGTCCACACCACCGATCCAGACCTCGAAGGCGGGTCGATGTACTTGCAGCAGGTCGATCCGTTCCTCTGCTATCAGTGGGGCCGATCGCTGTCGCAACGCAACTTCCGCGAACGGGACGGCGTGTACGGCGATTCAGGCAAAATCGACGGCATCCTCCTGCCCGACGGCGTCACCAAGATGATGGACCGCTCCCACTCCAACTCGTGCGGCTCCTGCCACAACACCCCCTACCGCGACGGCGGGGCCGGCATGACCATCGCCAAAAACGGAGCCACGGGCCGCAATACCCCGCATATGTTCGGCACCGGCCTCATGGAAATGATCGGCCTGCAAATGCGGCAACAGGCCCTCGCGATCGCCGACGCCAATGGCGACGGCTGGATCTCCAAGGAGGAGATGAAGGGGAAGCGTTGCATCATTCGCAACATCACGGACGACGTCTCCGGCGACGCGGTCGACATCGACTACGGTTCCTTCGACGACGAAAACGGCGACGGCTACCCCGACCTCAACTCCGTGTTCTGGCCCATCTTCGTCGATAAGAACGGCCAACGGATCGCCTGGGCCCGCAACCTCAACTCGCCTGAAGTCGCCGGTTACCACTTCGAGGTGCAGGTCTACGGTTTCGGCACCCCCTACGCTCCCTTCCGCCCCGCGATTTCGACGACCGTGCGATCGTTCACCACGACGCCGTTCGACATTCACTCGGGTCTGCAACCGCACGACCCGACCACGTACACCAGCCCGAAGCGCGATGGCTTGGCTCTCGTCTCCAACGCGGGCGCTCAGCAGTTCATCTCGGCCGCCGGCAAGGACCGCGGTTCCGTAAGGGCGCCCACCAAGACCGGCCTGCCCGGCATCAGCCTCGACGATCCCGATCGCGACGGCTATTGCGAGGAAATCAGCGAAGGCGATATCGACGCCGTCGAGTGGTACCTCATGAACCACCCGTCTCCGGCTCGCGGCAAGCAAACGGCCGACGTGATCGCCGGCGAAAAGCTCTTCAAGAAGGTCGGCTGCGCCAGCTGCCATACCCCCGATTGGCGCCTCAACGCTTACGACCCAAAAGAAACGCAACCGCACAAGCAGTTCGCCGGGGACCGTCGCTTCTTCGACCTCGCGGTCGAATGGAACGACAAGACCGAACGCCTCGAAGGCAAAGTCGTGTGGCTCGCCGACGTCGTCAAGTCCGGCAAGCACGCCCGCTATGTGCCTCGAAAGAAGGGCTACACCGTCCGCGGCATCTACAGCGACTTCAAGTATCACGATGTCGGCGAAGCGTTCTACCAGATGCAGTTCGACGGCACCGTCGTCCGCAAGTGGCGAACGACCCCGCTCTGGGGCGTGGGCCATACCGCTCCCTACGGCCACGACGGCGGCAGCCTCGACCTGGATCAAGTAACCCGTCGCCACGGCGGCGAAGCCCAAGGCTCGAAGGAAGCGTACGTCGCTCTCTCCGACACCGAGCGGAAGCAACTGCTCTGCTTCATGAGCAGCCTCATGCTCTACACCACCGATCAACTGCCGACCGACATGGACGGCGACGGCAAGATCGAAGACCACTTCATGGTGCAGGACATGGACACCGGTCTCGAACGCTTCAACGTCGAATGGCTGTTCAAGAACCCCGCCAAGATCGAAGGCCCCATCCGCAACGTCCGCGGCGAACGAATCGTCTCCAACGCCCTGACGAACCTCCGCCAAGCCTACGGCCTCGACCTGGAAATGCTCCGCGACACCGACGGCGACGGTTTCCCCGACGTCATCGACCAGGAGCCGACCATCCGCGGCTTCCGCGACGGCGCGAAGTAAGGCGAGCGGCGCCTGCATTTCTCCCCTCTCCCTCCGGGAGAGGGGCCGGGGGTGAGGGCGTGCGACCTGGTGTTGCGCGGGAAAAGGCATCCTCACCCCAACCCTCTCCCGGAGGGAGAGGGAGGTAGACTAGCTCCTACCGCTCGCCTAAACGAACCGCGCGAACTTTCGAAGCCCAGGGGCGACCAACGGGAGCTCCTGGGCTTTTCCATGGAATCTGGACAAACCCCAAGCCCAGGGGCGAGCGCAGCGAGCTCCTGGGATCCAGACCGAAGGCCCCTTGCTCCGCCCGCGATCCTATTCTCGCGACCGCTCTCCCATCGCTACAATCAACGTCGCCCACGGCTCCTCGCTCCACGGTTGGGAACACACTCTCCATGAAGCTCGCGTTCAGCACCAACGCTTACCTCAAATTCTCCTTCGCCGAAGCCGCCCGGCGGCTGGCCGAGATCGGCTACGCCGGCGTCGAAATCATGGCGGACATCCCGCATGCCTGGCCCGGCTACATGCTCCCCGAGCACCTCGCATCGCTGAAAAAGTCGCTGGCCGACAACAAGCTCGCGATCTCCAACATCAACGCCTTCATGATGCATGCCGTGGACGATCCTCGGCAAAAATACTGGCATCCCTCCTGGATCGAGCCGGACCGCCATTATCGCCAGGTCCGCATCAATCACACGAAGAAGGCCCTCACGATGGCCCGCCAACTCGGCGCGCCGTGCATCACCACGGAGCCGGGCGGGCCCGTGGAGCCAGGGCAGTCGTGGAAGGATGCGCTGAAGCTGTTCGTGGAGATGATCAAGCCGGTGGCTGATCACGCGGAGAAGGAAGGCATATTGCTGCTGGTGGAACCCGAACCGGGCCTCTTGATCGAGACGGCCGACCAGTTCCTCGAGTTCATGCAGCACATCGATTCGCCGGCCGTCGCGCTCAATTTCGACATCGGCCATTCGTATTGCGTCGGCGACGACCCCGCGACGACGATTCCGCGTGTCGCCAAGCACATCCGCCATTTTCATCTGGAAGACATCGCTGCCACTCGTGTGCATCACCACATGGTCCCCGGCGAAGGCGCGATCGATTTCGCATCGACGCTGAAGGCGATCCAGGCGATCAATTACGACGGTTGGGTAACGGTCGAGTTGTACCCGTATATCGACGACCCCGATGTGGCCGCCCGCACGGCGCTGACGCGGGTGAAGGAAATCCTGGCGAAGGTTTGATGGCGTTTCGTGGCGACAAGGCGATTATGGACTGTCAGCATGTGAATGCTCGGGAAAACCACGGTCGAAATTGCGACGATTGACGCTGGAGGCGTCACCGGGAAAGCTGACGATCCCGGAGGGATCGCAGAAGGCTCGGCGATTCTCGTTCCTGCGACCTCTCCGAGGTCGAAAACTCCACGAGATGCGCATACCGGTGGTATCGCTGCGCTCAACCACCGGCTACCGGCTGTGACGCTTCCAGCGGCAATCGCTGCATACTCCGCGGACCGTGTAGCTAACCCTGGGGTGCGATGACGTCGCCGGGCTGGAGCCTGAAAGGGCTCGTCAAGATGCCTTGTGCTTCCGAGAACCGTCGCTTGGAGCGGCCCCTCCTGGAGAACTCTTTCAGAACTCACGGCTGGTACGCGGCTGTCGAACCCAGGGTTGGCTCCCACTGGTCGCCAACCCTGGGCTTCGCTGGAGAACGCTTTCAGCGTTCGCGGTCCAGTCCAGCCGCCCAAAAATTCGCCCGCACCCAACCTCCAACCACCTGCCTGGTGTGCGGCAAAATTCTCTGGCGCTTTTTGGGATGACTGGTCAAGATAGGCAAGGCTATGCGGATTTCTTCTAGGAGGACCTTGTCATGCTGCCAATCGCGAAACCAATCCCGAAACCAATGCCGAGACTTCCCCGAGAGGAGTTTCTCCTCGCCATGCGACAAAGCATGGAGGCGATGCTGGGCCAAGTCGCGGATGCCATCAACGACGCGCCCGACGGCTACATCATCGCCGGCAGCGAAGAGAAAGTGAGGACCTCTTCGCGCATGCTCGGCAGCAGGCCTTCGAACTGGGTTTGCAGATGCGAATCGATGCGGCGGAAGCCGCTTTTTCCCCCTCCGAAGCACTCGCGGACCGGCAAGAACCTTCGCAATAAAGGCCGACAGGAGTACTCGGTCCTGACCATCAACGGCCGCGTGGCGCTGCGACGCATCCGCTGGCATGGCGTCGGAGAAGGCGCATGGGATGCGTCCTGCTACGCAACGGCTCCAAGCACACATCGACCATGACCCAAAGAGCGGCAGATCCAAGTCCGGGTGTTAATTTTCGTCGGTGCTGAGTTTGCGGAGCGGCTTGCTGGATGAGATGATGGACGGTTGGGCTTACGCTGAACACGGCAATTTCAAGACCGTGAGGTCTTGAAATCGCCGTCACCAAACGGTGTTTTCGCCGTCATGCCGCTTCATCGCGCATCTCTGGCGGCGGCGGCTCGGCAGGTCTCGCTCTTTCGCATGCAAATACGCCGCCTACTCCTTCGTGATGGCTTCGTCGAGGTTCAGGATCATGCTGGCGGTCGTCGTCCAGGCGGCGAGGGTGGCGGGATCGAGGGTTGTCGAACGGGGGGAGGCGCCGACGGCGAGCAGGGATGCGGCGGCTTTGGCGTCCTTTTGGTAACGGTCCATCGCCCGGCCAAGGATCTGTTCCAGCACGGCCCGCTCCTCGGCGGTGGGAACACGCGACACGGCGAGGCGAAAGCCGTGGGCGAGTTGCGATTCGGTCGTATCACCGCCTTCGGTCAACATGCGCTCGGCTAACTTGCGGGCGGTTTCGAGGTAGGTGGGGTCATTCAGCAGCATCAACGCTTGCAACGGCGTGTTGGTGCGGGCTCGGCGAATCGTGCAAGTTTCGCGATCGGGGGCGTCGAGCGTCGTCATGCCAGGAGGGGGGCAGGTCCGCTTCCAATACGTGTACATGCTCCGGCGATAGAGGCCTTCGCCGGCATCCGCCTTGTAGATCGCCCGGCGTTCGACCGACACATCCTCCCAGAGGCCCGCGGGCTGATAGGGTTTCACGCTGGGGCCGCCGATCTTTTCCTTCAGCAGGCCGGAGACGGCGAGCGCGTTGTCTCGAATCGTCTCGGCGGGGAGCCGGACGCGTGGGCCGCGGGCGAGCAGGCGATTGCGGGGGTCGCGTTCGGCCAGTTCCTTCGATGCGGCCGAGGATTGGCGGTAGGTGGCCGACGTCACGATCGTCTTGATCGTGGCCTTCATGTCCCAGTTCAGGCGAACGAGCTCGGTGGCGAGCCAATCGAGCAACTCGGGATGGCTGGGCCATGCGCCCTGCGAGCCGAAATCCTCAACCGTCTCGACGATGCCCGTGCCGAACAGCATCTCCCACCAGCGATTGACAGCCACGCGAGCGGTGAGCGGGTGGTTCGGTTCGACGAGCCATTGGGCGAGGCCAAGGCGATTGCGAGGGGCGTCCTTCTTCAGCGGCGGCAGGCTTCCGGGCACCTCGGTCGCCACTTCCTCGCCAGGCGCGTCGAATTGGCCGCGTTTGAGGAGGCGGGTTTTTCGCGGCGTCGGCATCTCGAGCATGACCATCGACATGGGGACGGACTTGTCGAGTTCCGCCTTGCGAGCGACCAATGCAGTCCGCTCGCCCCGGAGCTTCGCCGACTCGCCATCCACCTGGGTGACATACCACTGTCGCAGATGCTTCTTCTGCTCCGCGGTTCGCTTGTCGGCGGGGATGTTGAGCAGTTCCGCCAAACCGCGCGGCGTTTTGCCGTTCGCGAGGTCCGCTAGCGCGGGTTCAGGCAGAGCGTTCGCGTAGATCTGCACTTCGTCGAGCTTTCCTTTGAAGGGGAGCGACGTCGTCCGCAGGCCCAGGCGAAGCGGTTGCTCCGTGTGCAGGGTTCCCTTCAGCTTGTCGCTAAGGGTTTCGGCCGGCGTCGGTTTGCCGTCGAGATGAATCTTCACGCCCGCTGCCTTGCCGCTGCCGTCGTAGACGACGGCGACGTGATGCCAGGCGTTCAGCGAAGCGCCGGTTTTAGTGATGACTTTGAGCGCATCATCGGGCCAATGATGGATGAGGTGGACGGAGATTTTGCCGCCGGTTTCGACGAGCAGATCGTAACCGCGATAGGCGGCCGCTTCGTCCATCTTGGAGAGGAGGGCTCCTTCGCCGGTCGCGTGAAACCAGGCGCTGATCGTGAAGGGGCGATCGCGTTCGAGTGCCGCCACCTTGCCGAGATCGACATGCCCGCCGTTGAATTGCAGGCCGCCGGCGAACTTGCCTTCGGTTCCTTTCACGTTCCCCTGAATGGCGAGCACCTTCTTCGGATCATCGAGCGTCTGATGCACCAATAGCCCGGCGGGTGCGTTCCATGCAGGATCGTCCGGCTTCAGCGACTTCTCCCAGGCAGCGACATCCGAGTCCAAACTCGATTCGCGTGCAAGAAGCTTCGCACTGAGGGCGGCGATGTCGCGGTCGGCCTTTTCGAGTTCCGCCTGTTGCGCCTGGGTGGGCGCTTTGATATAGGGGCGAGCGGCCGCGCCGTTGTTGTAGCCGACGGTTTGATCCTCGATGTTGTTGAAAAATGCGTAGAAGCCGTAGTAGTCCTTCATCGTCAGCGGATCGAATTTGTGATCGTGGCAGCGAGCGCATTGCATCGAAAGGCCGAGGAACACAGTCGCCGTCGTGTGGACGCGGTCGGCCACATACTCGACGCGATACTCCTCGGGGACGATGCCCCCTTCGGTGGTGATGACGTGATTGCGGTTGAAGCCGGTGGCGAGTTTTTGCTGCAGCGTCGCGTTCGGCAGCAGGTCGCCGGCCACTTGCTCGATGAGGAAACGGTCGTAAGGCATATTTGCCTTGAACGCTTCGATGACCCATTCGCGCCAGGGCCACATCGTCCGTTCTTCGTCGTTGTTGTAACCGTTGGTGTCGGCATAGCGGGCGAGATCGAGCCACTGCATCGCCATCCGCTCGGCAAAGCGCGGCGAAGCCAACAGGCGATCGACGACTTTTTCGTATGCGTTCGGCGAGGTGTCGCCGACGAACGCATCCACTTCCTGCGGCGTCGGCGGCAGGCCGGTCAGGTCGAGCGTCACTCGGCGAATGAGCGTTTCCCGCTTCGCTTCGGGCGATGGCTTCAACTTTTCTTGCTGGAGGCGATCGAGCACAAACGCATCGATCGGGTTTTTCACCCAGGGCGATTTGGCGGCTGTCGACAGCGGCGAACGTGTCGGCGGAAGGAATGCCCAATGGTCCTGGAACTTCGCTCCCTGCTCGATCCATCGGCGAAGGGTTTCGATCTGCTCCTTCGTCAGCGATTTGCCGGACGATGCAGGGGGCATTCGTTTTTCAGGATCCGCATGCAGCATGCGTTCGAAGGCAACGCTGGCTTTGGGATCGCCTGCCGCGATGGCGTGTCCCGAGCCGCTCTCCAATTCCGCGGACGCCCCTGCCCGCGTGTCGAGCCGTAGGCCTGCTTTCCGCTTCGCATCGGGGCCGTGGCATGAGAAGCACTTGTCCGAAAGAATGGGCCGCACATCGCGGTTGAACTGCACTTCCTGGGCACGAAGCGCAACCGTCGTCATGAGGAACGGGACCGTCCAGGCGAGCCAACGCATCATCAGGGGACACCTTCCAAAGCTGGGGCCGATGCGTCTACGTTATCACCCCTTGGCGAGCGACGAAAGCGATTTGCCCGGGCGTGGGAACCTGTTTGGCGCAGTGTTTGCCGATGTTGATTCATCCCTGAACGGGGATCCTAGACCCCTTGCGCTCCGACTTGGCCAGGAAGCCCATGATGAATGCCCTCGTCCGCATGAAGGTTGTCGGGCTGGTCGGCATTCTGGCGTTCGCGGGTTGTCGGCAACCGCAGAAGGACGCCAAAGGTCCAGGCGGAATGCCGGCTCCCCCGGTGACGGTGATCCGCCCGATCATTTACCCGGTACAGAGTTACTACGAGTACGCCGGAAACCTTGAGCCGGTGGAAACGGTCCAGATTGTCGCCCGTGTGAAGGGCTTTTTGAACGACATTCGATTCACCGAAGGCGAAGAGGTGAAGAAGGGGCAACTCCTCTTCAAGATCGATCCGCGCGAGTTGCAGGCCGCCTTTCAGAAAGCGGAAGCCGACCGCATCAAAGCAATCGCCGAAGCACGGCGCGCCCGTTCGGAACTGGAGCGCGGGCAACAACTCGCCCAAAGCCGGGCGCTTTCGTCCGAGGAGTTGGAACAACGCGTCGCGGCGAAGGAAGTCGCCGATGCCGTCATCAAGCAGGCGGAAGCCGGCATCGAGGCGGCGAAATTGGAGTTGAGCTACACCGATATCACCGCCCCCATTGATGGCCGCATTAGCCGAGCACTAATCACGCGCGGCAACCTTGTGGGGCAGGCGGACAGTTCCATGCTGACGACGATCGTCAGCATGGATCCCTTGTTCGTGTTCTTCGATGCGCCGGAACGGGATCTCGTCGAGTATCAGCGCTCTTTGCAGAAGGCGGCGACGTCCGAAGGAGTCAGCCGAAAGTTTCCCGTGGAGATCGGCGTCACCGGCGAACAAGGTTTTCCGCACGTCGGCTTCGTCGATTTCCGCGAAAACCGCGTCGATATCTCGTCGGGTACTGTCCGCATTCGTGGCCGCATTCCCAATCCGAAGGTTCCGCCTGGGAACGAACGCCTCCTTTATCCCGGCCTGTACGCGAAGGTCCGAGTGCCGGCGGGGGCGCCGAAGACGTTGCCCGTCGTGCCGGAAGACGCGCTGCTGACGGGGCAGGAGGGGCGCTATGTCTATGTGCTCGGCGAAAAGAACATCGTGCGGAAACGAACGGTGATCGTGGGCGAGCATGTCTTCCGGGGCAAGGAAACGACCAAGGAGGAAATCGCCAACGGCTGGCGGCTCAAGGGGGACAAGAACCTTGGGCCGACCGCCATCACCTCGGTGGTCGCGATCGAAAAAGGGCTGACGACGGACGATGTGGTCATCGTCAACGGCATCGCCCGCGCCCGGCCCGGCACGCCCGTGGCGCCGGAAGAACGCACGTTCGAAGGGCCGGAGTTGAAGAAGTAGGCTGACGCGATTCGCAGGCGAGCAGCCGCTGTTAGGCGGCTGGTACAGCGTCCGCAAAAGTCTCGTC
>JAIEPT010000394.1 GCA_019748295.1 Gemmataceae bacterium
ACCGTCTGACCTTGCATCGCCGCTGACCTCACGCGGAGCGTGAGGACTACTCTGGCTTTCGTGGCGACAAGTTTATTAACTTGTCGGGATGGTTTTTGGGGGAGGTTTCAAACAAGTTAATAAACTTGTTTCCACGACCGTCTGACCTTGCATCGCCGCTGACCTCACGCGGAGCGTGAGGACTACTCTGGCTTTCGTGGCGACAAGTTTATTGACTTGTCGGGATGATTTTTTGGGGGAGGTTTCAAGCAAGTTAATAAACTTGTTTCCACGACCGTCTGACCTTGCATCGCCGCTGACCTCACGCGGAGCGTGAGGACCACTCTTCAGCACGCTGCGCCAGCAGGTGTTCGCAGGTTCTTGACCCGCGTACGTCTACGCATTTCGGCCGATTTGGACGTGGCGGATTCGTTGCGGCTCCGCAGCAACTACGAAGTCGATCCACGGTGGGGGAACTTCGGCCGGGGAAGTGCAGAGTCCGAGAAAGCCGCCGGCCGCGTTCTTGAATGCGAGCGCCTCTTTCGAAGGGATGCGAGGATCGATCATCCAGCCAAGCACGGAAGGATGACGCCGCAGCCGAAGGGCCAGGTCGAATTGGCGGCCTACTTCGCCGATCACGAAGAGGCCCACGCGATCGGCGACATCCCACGCGCCAGATTGAGAGACGGGGACGAAGACGACGTTGATTCCCGCCTGCCGCAAAGCGAGCCCGTTCGCCTCGCTTAACGTGGTCCGTTGCTCTGCCTTCAGTTCGATCGTGGCCCCGTTGACGCGGAAGTCTTCTCTTGTCCACGCAAGCCGGCGGAGGCCCAAGTTGAAGCGGACTTTGCCCGCCCCCCCAAGGTCGAGTTTCGCTTCATACAGGTACGGCGTCTCCGGAGACCACAAGCTTGGCTCGGGGATTAAGACACGCTGAGCGCCCGGCGGGGCGGCAGGATTGGGGATCTTCTGCAGATAGAACGGGACTTCGATCGTCGAAGCATAACGAGTCTTCGGCCCCGCCAGCCGGCCTGACATTTCGGGCGGGCCAACGATCCAGAGTTCGGCATCGACGATTCCGAGCCGACGTTCGAGCACTTCGATGGAATCGAGCGGGGCGTTCATCTCGTCACGCGATGAGCATCGCGTCTCCATAGCTGTAGAAACGGTAGTGCTCCGCGATTGCTTCCTGATAGGCGCGAGCCATCAGCTCCGTCCCGCCGAACGCGGCCACCATCAGCAGCAGCGTCGTTTTGGGCAGGTGAAAGTTGGTCACCATGGCATCGAGCGTCGCGAAGCGATACGGCGGGTAAATGAACAGGTCCGTCTCCCCGGACCAGGCACGCAAAGGCGATTCCTTACTTGCGGTTTCCAGCGTACGCACGCTCGTGGTCCCGATGGCGACCACCCTTCCGCCCCGTTCCTTGCAGCGCCGAATGGCCGTCGCTGTTTCTTCGGTGATGGAGCCGAATTCCTGATGCATGCGGTGCTGCGCCGGGTCGGCGGATTCCATCGGCCGAAACGTGCCTATGCCGACATGCAGCGTCACGAAGGCCCAATCGACGCCGCGGCGCTTCAATCCTTCGAAGACGCATTCCGTGAAGTGCAAGCCCGCCGTCGGCGCCGCGATGGCCCCTGGCTGCTTGGCGTAGACCGTTTGATAACGCTGGCCATCTTCGTCACGCGCCTGCCCTTTGCGGATGTATGGCGGAAGCGGCACATGCCCATGCCGCGCGAGCAGAATCTCCGCCGGATCGCCGCTCTCGGGGCGCACCAGCCATCGGCCTTCCGGCAATTTTTCCGCCATCGTCAGCAGCAAGCCATGCGGTTCGATTTCGACTCGATCGCCTGCTTGCAATCGGCCCCGCGTCTGGCACATCATCTCCCAAGTTCCGTCCGGCGTCGCGCGGAGAAAAAGCCCTTCCCACTTCCCGCCGGTGGCGACGCGCTTCCCGAGCAACCGGGCATGCAGCACGCGCGTGTCGTTGAGCACGAGCAGATCGCCCGGCGTCAGCAATTCGGGAAGATCAACGAATCGCCGATGCTCCAGACGTTGTTCTGCTCGGCGAACGACCAGTAACCTCGCCTGATCGCGAGGCTCGATCGGCTCCTGCGCGATCAGCTCCGGCGGGAGTTCGTACTCGAATGGAAACGGCATCCCGGATTTCTAGGCCGGAACGAAGCGATGACGAGCATCAATTCTCAAACTCGACAAGGCAATTGCACCTCCCGAGGATGGACTTGTCTCGTCCCGATTTTCCCGGAACGATAAACTGATCCCATGACGAAGAAGAAGCTTTTCATCGAAACCGTCGGCTGTCAGATGAACGTGCTCGACAGCGAGCTGGTCGTCGGCAGTTTGCGCAAGCAGGGGTATGAACTGGTGCATGAGCCGCACGATGCGGATCTCGTGCTCTTCAATACCTGCAGCGTGCGGCAGCATGCGGAAGACAAGATCTACTCCGCACTCGGTCGATTGCGCGGGCACAAGGCCGAGAAGCCTGGCGCGGTGATCGGCGTCCTCGGCTGCATGGCCCAGAAAGATCAAGAGCTGATCCGCAAACGGGCGCCGTTCGTCGATATCATCTGCGGCCCCGGCCAACTCGCCCGCATGCCGGAACTGGTTCGCGATGCCCAGGAGACGAAGACGCTGCAAGTGGCGGTCAGTCTCGACCGCACCGAATCGCGCCATGAAGTCGAGCGCAGCTTCGAAAGCTACGACCCGATGCGCGACCCCTCAATGCGGCCCAATCCGTTCCAGGCGTTCGTCCGCATCATGATCGGCTGCGACAAGTTCTGCACCTACTGCATCGTCCCCGCCGTCCGCGGTCCCGAACAGAGCCGGCATCCTGAAGAGATCAAGGCGGAGGTTCGTCAACTCGCGGCGGAAGGATGCAAGGAAATTACCCTGCTGGGTCAAACGGTCAACAGCTATAAGCAGGACCTCGGCGATGGCCGTAAGTCGCGGCTGTCGGACTTGCTCGAAAAGATCCACGGCGTCGAGGGGATCGAGCGGATCAAGTTCGTCACCAACTTCCCCAAGGACATGACGGACGACCTGCTCGAAGCCGTGCGCGATCTGCCGAAGGTCAGCCCGTATCTGCATGTCCCCGCCCAGTCGGGCTGCGATGAAATGCTCAAGCGGATGAAGCGGCTCTACACCGTCGATTTCTACCGCGACATGCTGGCGCGGTGCCGGGAGATCGTGCCGAACGTCGCGGTCAGCAGCGACTTCATCGTCGGCTTCCCGGGGGAGACGGAGGAGTCGTTTCAGAAGACCTGCGACCTCGTCCGCACTTCAGGGTTCAAGAACAGCTTCATCTTCAAGTACAGCCCCCGGCCCGGCACCAAGGGCTATGAGATGTACGAAGACGATATTCCCGAAGAGACGAAGAAACGCCGCAACAACGATCTGCTCGCGATTCAAAACGACGTGAGTCTGCACGATCATCTCGCCCAGGTCGGCAAGCGGTTCCGAGTTTTGGTTGAGGGGAAGAGCAAGTTCGCCGAGAAGCATCCATCGGCGGGGCCGGTCCAACTGACTGGGCGAACCGAGACGGATCACATCGTCGTCTTCGAGGGGAATCCTCGGCTCGCGGGCCGTTTCATCGACGTCGATATCCGCGAAGCGACTTCGTTCACCCTCTTCGGCGATGCCGTGACGGGCGAACAGGTGGGGGTGGACGAGACGGAGTGCTGCGACGTGCACGCCTCCGTAATCGACGCTTCGCCACGCCGCATCGGCCTTCCGCTGGTGTGAGAATTCCTGTTGGGTGGCTAAGTTTGGGTGGCACGCCCTGAACGTAGTGAAGGGCGTGGTGAAGCATCCGTTCACATCAAATGCAAGTTGGATATGCCGCAGCACCTTTTCCGCGCCCTTCACTACGTTCAGGGCGTGCCACCCAAACTTAGCCACCCAGTAGACAACTGCGGAACGCCCGGCCCGACATCCGCGCGTGATATTCCGCTTTTGTGCGTGCCTTCCCCGTAGATCAACATTGCAAAGCTTGCGTTGGCTTGATCTTTGCGTTGCAGGGGGTTAATGTTGCGCTCGCAACGCCGTTCCGCTGCCAGGATTCTTCTTTATGAGTCGTCTCGCCGCTCTCCCGGCCCTCTCGCTTTGGGCTCAGGCCGATACCGGTTCGTTCTTCGACCAACTTTCCGGCTGGCACATCGCCCTGGGCGTCGTCGCCGTCGTGTTCATCATCACGATCGTGTTTCGCTACGCCGTCCTCGTTCGGCTGCCGCTTTGGCTTCTTCGCCACACGTTCTACCGTTTGCGGGTTCACGGCGGAGCCAACATCCCGCAGATAGGCCCAGTGCTTTTCATCAGCAACCATGTAAGCTGGGTCGATGCGATGCTGATCATGGCGTCGCAGAATCGGCGCATCCGCTTCATGATTTGGGCCCCCTTCACCAAGTTTCCGGTGCTTGGTTGGTATCTGAAGCTTCTCAACGTGATCCCCATCGACGGCTCCGCCGGGCCGCGCTCGATCGTGAAGGCGTTGCGGTCGGCAAGCGAAGCGTTGGAACAAGGCGATGCCGTCTGCATCTTTGCCGAAGGCGGCATCACGCGAACGGGGTTCCTGCTGCCGTTCCAGCGCGGCTTCGAGCAGATCGTGAAGAAGGCGCCGGCCCCGATCGTCCCGATCTGCCTCGATCACCTCTGGGGCAGCATCTTCAGCTTCAACCAAGGCAAGTTCCTCTGGAAATTTCCCAAGAGGATTCCTTATATCGTCCACGTCGCCTTTGGAACCCCCTTGCCTTCGGACTCGACGGCGTTTCAGGTGCGGCAGGCGATCCAACGCATGTCCGCGGAGTCCGCCAAACGCCGGGCGAACGATCGACTGCCGCTCCATGTGCAGTTCATGCATGTCGCATCCAAGCGGCCTCGCAGCGTCTGCTTGGTGGATCCCAGCGCCAAGAAAACCATGAGCTATGCCGAGGTGCTTGCGGGCGTCCGCATCCTCAATCGACGCTTGAAGCCGATCTTGAAGGAAACGCCGATGGTGGGCCTATGGCTGCCCCCCGCCCCAGGCGCGGTCATCGCCAATATCTGCGTCTCCTTCCTTCGCAAGGCCGCAGTGAATTTGAACTACAGCGCCAGTCCGGACCTCGTCCGGAAATCGATCGCCCAGTGCGGCATCACGCATGTCCTCACCTCGAAATTGTTCGTAAGCAAGATGCCGCTCGACCCAGGGCCCGGCGTCGAACTCGTGTACCTCGAAGACTTCCGCAAGGACGTCGGCTCCTTCGAGCGCATTCGGACCTGGCTCTCCGTCTTCATCTGGCCGCGTTTCCTGCTGCTGCGCATTCTGGGTTTGCACCGCCACACCACCGACGACCTCGCCACGGTGATTTTCTCCTCGGGCTCCACCGGAGACCCCAAGGGCGTGTTGCTGACGCACGGCAACATCGCGGCGAATTGCGAGTCGATCATCCAGGCGATCGATCCATTGCCGCAGGATCGGTTCTTCGGCATCCTGCCCTTCTTTCATTCGTTCGGCTACACCGTCACGGCCTGGCTCCCGTTGCAGGTGGGGGCGTCCTCGATGTACCACCCGAATCCGCTGCAGCCGCGCGAGATCGGCGAACTGTCGCGAACTCACAAGCCGTCGATCTTCGGCGCGACGCCCACGTTTCTTCGCAGCTACATCAAGCGTTGCGAACCGGACGACTTCAAATCGATCCGCATTTTGGTGACGGGCGCGGAAAAGCTGCCGCCAAACGTGATCGAGGAGTTCAAGGCGAAATTCGGAGTGGAACCGCTCGAGGGCTACGGCTGCACGGAGATGGCGCCGGTAGTCGCGGTGAATGTGCCGGACTTTCAGCAGGGCAACGTGAAGCAGGCGGGTCACCGAGTGGGGACCATTGGTCAACCCATCCCTGGGGTCGCCGTCAAAATCATCGACCGGGAAACGAAGGAGGAATTGCCGCCGGGCAAGGAAGGGTTCCTCCTGGTGACCGGCGCCAACGTGATGAAGGGTTATCTCAACAACGAGGAGCTGACGAAAAAGAAGATCGTGGACGGCTGGTACATCACCGGCGATCTCGCGGTTTTGGACGACGACGGCTTCGTCACCATCACGGGGCGCGAGGAACGCTTCGCGAAAGTCGGCGGGGAAATGGTGCCGCTGGAACGCGTGGAGGACGAATTGCACCAAGCTCTCGGCAGCGCCGAACGCGTTGCCGCCGTGACCGCGATCCCCGACAGCAAGAAGGGGGAACGCCTCGTGGTGCTGCACGTGCCCGTTGAAGGCAAATCGGCCCAGGAGATGTGGAAAGCCCTCGGCGCCCGCGGGCTTCCGAACATCTACATGCCGGGGCCGCGTGATTTCTTTCAAGTGTCCGAACTGCCGATCCTAGGGACAGGGAAGCTCGATCTCAAGAAATGCAAGCAAACCGCGATCGAGTTGGCGGGGGCTGAGTAACGAACCTCGCCGTCGCTGGCGAGCAGCCGCCGTTAGGCGGCTGGTACAGCGTCGGCAAAAGTCTCCTGTTCACAGACGGCTTGAGTTTTCGAACAGTCTGAGGATCGAGACTTCTTCCGACGCTGTACCAGCCGCCTAACAGCGGCTGCTCGCCAACGCCCCATCAATCCCGCTCCGAGAACTTCTTCCGATAACGCTCCACGAGCTTCGCGTCCCCCGCACCCTCCACCGCTTTCGCGGCGCGTTCTTTCAACGATTCGTTATGCCGATGAATCGCGAGTGCGGACAATGCACTCAAAGCATCGGCTCGCTGTTTCGATGCGATCACTTCCAGCAGGAAATCCATCGCCGCCGGCAGACGCGACATGGAAATCGCGAGCAGCAGCACTTCCGCGAGAGCAGTACGGCGGGCTCGGGGCCAATGATTCCGCAGCACCTCGAAGGCTTCAGGGCGGCGCGATTCGCCTAACGCCAGCGCCGCTCCCTGAGCGATCTCATCCTCGGGCGAGCGCAGAAACTCGGCGACGAACGACAGCGATTCCTTCGGCGCCGCGGTCATGAGGCCGCCCAGGCAATCGCCGACGACTTCGGGATCGCGATCGCCGACACGGGCCTTGTAGCGCAACAGCGGAATCGCGGCCGGGGCTCGCGTTTCGCCCAATGCCTGAGCCGCGGCACAACGGGCGATCTTCTCCTTGTCGGCGAGCAGTTCCGCGAGCAGCAAAACCATATCCGGACGATCAAATCGCACCAGGCCGAAGGCGCAGACGCCGCGCAGCGTGGCCGCCGTGTCTTCGCCTCCCGGTTGGCCCCAGCGTCCTTCTATTTGCACGTAGGTCAGCCCGCGGAGAAGCAGCGCTTCATCCGGATGATCGAGCTTGTTGAGCGTTTCGACGATCGCGATCTTCGCCCGGCATCCCTTGTCCGTCTCTTCGCCGGCTTCCATGAATCGATCGAACGCGGCCGTCAGTTCCGGCATCAGTTCCGAAAGCATGCGCTCGCCGATGATCTCAGCGGCATCGGCGACAAGAAAGTTCGAGCGGTCGCGAAGAGCATCGCGAAGGGTGGGGACGTGTTCCGGCTGATGCGTATCGCGGCGAAGCGCCCGCAGTTGTTCCAACTTCGCTTCCAGTCCGCGTGCTTTGGCCATTGGCTTTCGAAATACGAATACGTTGGACTCGTTAAGGCGAGCGGCGCCTGCATTTCTCCCCTCTCCCTCCGGGAGAGGGGCCGGGGGTGAGGGCGTGCGACGTGGCGCTGCGCGAGAAAAAGGCAACCCTCACCCCAACCCTCTCCCGGAGGGAGAGGGAGGTAGGCTATCTCCTGCCGCTCGCCTAAAGACGAGGCGAGCGTTGGGAGGGCGAGGCGGGCGAGGAGGGCGAGGCGGGCGAGGCTCCTGCCGAGCCGCAGACCGAAAACCACGCGAATCAGCAAAGTTTTCGCGAGATGTCCAGTCAGCGGCTCCGCCGGAGCCCCGCCCGCCTCTCCTTCGCAATGGTCTGCGGGCTTACCAACCAGCTTCACGGCTCCCTGCAGTATCATCGACCGCGGAGGTGCGTCGATGCCGCTGCATGATTGGTCGCGCGTTCCGTCGGGTTTGTTTCACGATTTCCATCAGACGTGGTCCATTTTCATCAAGTCCGCCCTCAATGGCGGGATCTTGCCGAGGAACCTCTCGGCGCTGGTCGAACAGCGAAGCGCACCTCGCGAAAGGCGTGTGGAATCATCGCCCCCTGCGGATGAACGTGACACCGGCGTCGTCACGATGGAGCGGCCAACCACTTCGATCGTTCGCCGAACCAACAAGCATCTCTACGCGGAAAGGGCGAATCGAATCGTGGTCCGTCATCACCTTGGCCGAATCGTCGCGGTGATCGAAATCGTGTCGCCCGGCAATAAGGATGGCCGCTCGGCGTTCGCGGATTTTGTCGAGAAAGCCGTGGAGTTCTTGCGTCAGGGCATTCAATTGTTGGTCATCGACCTTTTTCCGCCGACGCCTCGCGACCCTTTTGGCGTGCACAAGGCGATTTGGGATTACGTAATCGAAGAGGACTTCGCTTTCCCCGCAGGCAAAAATCGCATCCTCGCGTCTTATGAGGTGGGTTCCACCCGAGCGGCCTATGTCGAGCCGGTCGGCGTTGCAGATTCGTTGCCGGATATGCCGCTGTTTCTCGCCGAGGGAATGCACGTCAAGGCGCCTCTCGAACGCACGTATCTGCAGGCGTGGGAATCGAGCACCGAGACCGTTCGGCGCGCGGTCGAATCGGGGGTGATGCCCGAGATGATCGAAGACGATTGACCCGCGCTCTACAAAAGGCTTCGCGGGACGCTGCTTGTTCGCGGCGATCTCTGCGATGCTATGCGAAACATCAAACTGGTTCTCTCCTACGACGGTTCCGAGTTCAACGGTTGGCAAACCCAGCCGGGGTTTCGCACCGTGCAGGAGACCGTCGAAGCGGCCATCGCCGCCGTTACTCGAGAAACGCCCATTCGCCTCAATGCGTCGGGCCGCACGGATTCCGGCGTGCATGCGGTGGGGCAAGTTGCCAATTTTCGCACGGCTTCGAATCTTCTCTGCGAACGCTTCCTCCGCGGCATCAATGCGAATCTGCCTGAAGACGTCGCCGTTCTCTCTGCCGAGGAGAAGCAGGAATCGTTCGATGCCAATCGGGACGCCGTGCGGAAGCTCTACCGCTACGTGATCCACGACGGCCCGGCGCCGACGCCGTTTCTGCGGAAGTATGTCGCGCGAAGCCGGCGCCCGCTCGATGCGGCGGCAATGGCGAGGGCGGCTCGATGCCTTGTCGGCACTCATGATTTCCGCTGTTTCGAGACGGAATGGCCCAACCGGGCGACCAGCGTCCGCACGATCACGCATCTGCGAATCAATCGCTTCGGCGACCACATCTGGCTCGACGTGGAGGCGGATGGGTTCCTGTACAATATGGTCCGTGCGATCGCCGGGACGCTGATGAATGTGGGCCGAGGCTACTGGCCCGAATCGCAGCCGCAGGCGATCCTGGAAGCGGGCGACCGCACGCTCGCGGGCCCCACCGCCCCCGCGGAAGGTCTTTTCCTGATGCGCGTCACTTACGAGGCATGAACGCCATGAACGTCGCGTCTGCCGTGCACCCCGCAGCCGATTGGTCGATCGAGCGCCTCCGCCGCCACTTCGGCGGCATCCCCGCCGAACGCATCGTGCTCGATCCGAAACCCGGGACGGCGACGGAGGACGATCTGGTTGAACGCGACTTGAGGGGCCGCATTCTTTGCGAACTCATCGACGGATGCCTTGTGGAGAAGCCTGTGGGCATTAAGGAATCGGCTATCGCCTTGATTATCGCCCGCCTGCTAGGCAACTATCTCGAAGGCAGACCGCTTGGCATTTTGACCGGAGCGGACGGTCCCATTCGACTGCGTTCGGGGCTGGTCCGCGAGCCGGACGTCGGATTTATTTCCTGGCAGAGCATCGGAGCTGACGAGTTTCCGGACAAGCCGATTGCGGATGTTTCCATTGATCTAGCCATCGAGGTTTTGAGCGTGAGCAACACGGCCAAAGAGATGGCTCGTAAAGTGGAGGAGTACTTCACCCACGGAACCAAGCTCGTGTGGCTCGTTGACCCAAAGCAAAAAGTGGTGGACGTCTACCGCTCGCCCACCGACAAAAAACGGCTGAGCGAAGGTCAAACGCTTCGAGCGCCGAAGGTGCTTCCTGGCTTTTCCATTCCTGTAAGCAAGTTGTTTTCCGGCTTTCGCCGGCCCCGTTCGTGAGGTCCGCTTCCAATATGCCGTTGCCCGATCGTCTGGAAATCAAACCGCTGGTTCGCCCGCCGCATGCCGCTGTCCGCGTGCCTGGGTCCAAGAGCATCACCAATCGCGCGATGGTCCTGGCGGCGCTCACGGGCGGCTGTCGGCTGGAAGGGGCGCTGGAAAGCGAAGACACCGAGGTGATGGTCCATTGCCTGGGGAAACTCGGGTTCCAAGTTGCCGCCGATTGGCGGAATGAAGTGGTCGTCGTCGAGAAGCCGGCGGGCGCGGGCCGCATCCCGGCGAAGTCCGCGGAACTTTACGTCGCCAACAGCGGCACGACGATGCGGTTCGTGACGGCGATGGTCGCGTTAGGGGAAGGCCGCTATCGGCTCGACGGCGTGGCGCGGATGCGGGAACGGCCCATCGCCGATCTGCTTGCCGCCCTCGCGGAAGCGGGCGTTGCGATCCGCAGCGAACCGAACAACGGCTGCCCTCCCGTCGTTGTCGAGGCAAACGGCTTTCGCGGCGGCACGATTCGCGTCAAGGGGGACGTGAGCAGCCAATTTCTGAGCGGGCTCTTGATGGCCGCCCCATTCGCCGATGCGGACGTCGCGATTGAAGTGCAGGGAACGCTCGTTTCCATCCCCTATGTCGCGATGACCACCGCGATGATGGGGCAGTTCGGCCTCAAGGTCGAAACGGTCGGCGACTATCGTGCATTTCGCATTCCCGGTCGGCAACAGGGCGGATTACGAACCTACGCCATCGAGCCGGACGCGTCGTCGTCGAGCTACTTCTTCGGGGCGGCCGCTGTTACCGGGGGCGAGATCGCCGTCCTCGGATTGACTCGCGACAGCATGCAAGGCGATGTTCGCTTCGCCGACGTGCTGGGGCAGATGGGTTGCGTGGTGCAACATCACGCCGATCGCATCGTCGTTCGCGGCGGAACGCTGCGAGGCATCGACGTGGACATGAACGACATCAGCGACACCGTGATGACGCTTGGCGCCGTCGCCTGCTTTGCCGAGGGACCGACGACGATCCGCAATGTCGGACACATTCGCCACAAAGAGACCGACCGGCTTACCGCGCTGGCAACCGAATTGCGTCGCGTCGGAGCGGAAGTCCACCTTCACGACGACGGGCTCACCATCGTGCCGCAGCCGCTGCATGGTGCGGAGATCGAAACCTACAAGGACCATCGCATGGCGATGAGCCTGGCACTCGTCGGGCTCCGAACGCCAGGAATCGCGATCCACGATCCGGGGTGCGTCGGGAAAACGTACCCTCGGTTTTTCGAGGATCTCGCGAAGCTGTGATGCCTCTTGCTCCCCTCTCCCCCGTTGGGGAGAGGAGCTTCGCCTCTTGCTCCCCTCTCCCCTTTGGGGAGAGGGGCTGGGGGTGAGGGGAGAGAGCGGTGCACTGGTTTGTTTTTGTCCGCCAAGCCCCACCGTAAGCGCAGCGCACGGTGGGGTTCAGACCGCGGTCTGATCCCCAGGGTGCGCTAGCGCTTACCCTGGGGCTTGGCCGCATGACTGCCCACGTTTTCATCGCTCGCGGCTACTTTTTCGCCTGCTTCGCTTCCATGTCGTTGATGAATCGCTCCAATACTTGAACGTCATCGACAGGAACGCGATCGCGTTTGCCGGGGGGCATTTTGCGGTCTGAACGCGTCGTCTTGATCCGCTCGAGGACGCTGCCGGCGTCCCCCTTGATCAGATATCCCTCTTTCAGGATTTTGGCATAGTCCTTGCGTGCATCCCCTGTGAAGCGGAGCGTCGTCACGTTGTTCTTGCCCACGGCATGGCAGCCGATGCACGATTCCTTGCCCCCCTTGGAGAGCATCGGCCAAACCTCTTTCTCGAACCGCTCCGCGAAGGCCGCGCGGTCGGCGTCGCTGAGCCGATCGAAGTTTTCGCCGTGAACCAGGCCCCAGGTCGCGAATACCGCACAAGCCGCCAAGATCCCTGCCGCGCGCATGATTGCATCCTCGGTTGCCGAACGATTGAAACGTGTTCTTCGTTGCTTCCCGTTTTCGTCTTCTGTTATGGTGATGTCCATGAAAAACCGCCATCGAACTCTGGGTTTAATCTTCTTCGCCGCCTTGGCCGCCCTCGGCTGCTATGCCGCGGACAACGACAAGAAGGGGAACGACAAGCCCGCGACCCCCGCCGTGCCCACCAAGAAGGCGACGGTCGCCAAGAATATTTACCTGGAAGTGCAAGGCGACACCCGGCGGGTGGTGATCGACGCGTACGTCTGCCTGCGAATGGGGCAGCTTGAGCAACTGCTCACGAAGAAGCGAACCAAGGAACATGAAGCGATTCTCGCCGCAGACATCAATGCGGCCGATCTGCACAAAGCATTGATCCTGGCTCGTGCGGAACCGGGTTCGCCGGTCGAATTTCGTCCGAAGTGGAAGGCGCCCACGGGCACGACCATCAAGGTTTTCTTGGAGTACGAGTCCAACGGCAAGACGGTGCGAGTGCCTGCCCAGGAATGGATCCGCAACGGCAAGACGAAGAAGGAACTCGAATACGATTGGGTCTTCGCCGGCAGCGTGCTGATTCCCGACCCGATGGACAAGACGAAGCCGCCCTTTTACGGAGCCAACGACGGCGACGTCATCTGCCTGGCGAATTTCGACACGGCGCTGCTGGATATTCCGGTATCCAGCCCGCGCGACAACGCGGAGTTGTACTTCGAGGCGATCACCGAAAAGATTCCGCCGCAGGAGACGAAAGTGCGAGTGATTCTGGAGCCGGTGCCGGAGAAGGGGAATCAGAAGAAAGATGGGAAGTAAGGGAGGGAGCGTCGAGTGATCGAACGTGGAACATGGCGATGCCGCGAAAGATAACGTCCCTTCAGAATGATTTCGTCAAACGATGGGCCTCGTTGCGCGAAACCAAGTATCGGTTTAAGGAACAACTGTTCGTCTTGGAAGGAACGCGACTCGTCGACGAGGCATTGAAGGCATCTCTCAACATCGTTGCCGTCTGCTCGAGCGATGCTTCCTGGATCAATGGCTTGCAAAGCATCCCCGCAGCCCGGCGATTCGAGGTGACGCCCGAGATCATTGCCAAGTGTTGCTCCGCGACGACGCCGCAATCGGTGTTCGCGGTTGCAGAGTTGCCGAAGGCGAAAACGGACTTCGATTGGCAAACGATCGAGATCGCGTTGTTGCTGGATCGGGTGCAAGATCCCGGAAACATGGGAGCGATCCTTCGAGCCGCCGCCGCGGTGGGAGTCGATGTCGTCGTGATCGGAAACGGCTGCGTGGATCTCTACGCGCCGAAGACGCTGAGGGCAGCGATGGGGGCGTCGTTTCGCGTGCCGATTGTTCATCACGAATTGGCGACGGTGTTGCCGAAACTAAGAAAGGCCAACTGCCATATCTTGGCGAGCGTATTGCAAGAAGGCGCGACCAATCTTTTCGACTTAAGCCTGCATGCGAAGAAGGTCGCGTGGATCGTAGCCAACGAGGGAAACGGCATTCAGAACTCGCTCCTATCGGAAGTCGACATGAAGGTCTCCATCCCGATGTGGCGGCAGACCGAGTCGCTAAACGTCGCCCAAGCAACGGCGGTTTTGCTTTACGAAACCGTTCGGCAGAAGATGCCGCGATCGCAGTGACTACCTCCGAGCGTCCGTGCATTTGGATCAAGACGAACGCTAAAGCTCAGCCGCCGAGGCCCCGTGGGGAGACATCGAACCCGGAGCAACCGGAATGGCAGCCCCAGTTGGCTGCGGGGTTTTGTTGGGCGCACGCGACAACGAGGGACGCCGAGGAGGAAGGCTGACCACCGGCCAATCCCCCGCGGCGTCTTGAGCCTGAAGATCCGCGACCATCGCGCGGATGTTGAAGCCGTGCTTTTGTCCGAATGCATCGCGTGCCGCACGCACTTCGCGAATCACATCATCGTCGATCATGGAAAATCCCCCGGTGCGAGTTCCTCAGGCGTGCAAATGAGCGGCGCCTCGTATCCCGCCGCGCGACACACCTCTTCGATTTGCGGACGCAGCACGACGTTCGCGATGTGGGTGCAATTCCACGTCAACAGGTATTTCATGCCGTGTACAGCCGGTGTGCGGCAATAAGTTCGTGCGGAAGGACCGCGAACGCTGAAAGCGTTCTCCAGCAAAGCCCAGGGTTGGCGACCATCGGGAGCCAACCCTGGGTTCAACGG
>JAIEPT010000245.1 GCA_019748295.1 Gemmataceae bacterium
GCCGTCTTGCTCCCCTCTCCCTCCGGGAGAGGGGCTGGGGGTGAGGGTAAGACCTCCGCCCCGTGCGACGCTATATATGCTCGCGTTTCCCACAAAAAAAGGCACCCTCACCCCCAGCCCCTCTCCCGGAGGGAGAGGGGAGCAAGACGGCAACTGCGCTCTCGCTGCCTGACGATCCATGAACGATCCGCGTTGCTTCATCATCGCGCGCACTCTTTGCATTCGCAGTGCTCGCGGAGGAAATCGAGCGTGAAGATGCCGGAGTCGTGGCCGTCGCTCCAGGTGATCTTGTACGCATAAAAACCGACCGGTGCGATCGCCAGCGGTCTAAGCGGAGCCAATTCCGACGGCTTCAAAATCCGGAACGGGTTCGGCGGGGCCTCCCGTTCCTCGCGGCAACCGGCGCAGGGGCATTGGTCCCGCAGGGTACGCCAACGGATACGGCCATGATGGCCGTCGTTCCAATCGATGCGCAGCCCTTCGTCCCCCTCCTTGGCGAGCGAAGTCGGACGGAGTGCGGGGCCAATCGATGCCATGTTGCGAAATCCTTGCCGTGGTCGTTCCATGCAATTATAGGAAGGCGCCGCCGAGGGGACCCGTGACCTCGCGGCGGGGTGCGATCGGCTTGCAATCGCGTTTCGCAGCGAATACGATGGCGAAATCTCCATAGGTCTTCGGTTCGAGGTCCGGCATGTCTTCGACAGTCGTGGCTTGGTGCGTCTTCTTCTCCAGCGCATCAGTGGGGGACATCGATTTCTTCGAGAAGAAAATCCGGCCTGTTTTGGTCGAGCATTGCTACAGCTGCCATTCGCCCGAAGGAAAGATCCGCGGCGGACTGCGCGTCGATAGCCGGGCGGCATTGCTGGAAGGAGGAGAAACGCGGGCGGCGATCGTTCCAGGCGATCCGGCGAAAAGCCTTCTCTTGGAAGCCCTCCGTTCCGTCGGCGATTTGAAGATGCCCCCCAAGCAGAAGCTGCCCGATGCGGTGATCGCCGACTTCGAGCGATGGATCAAGCAGGGCGCCGTCGATCCGCGCACGCCGGTGGCGGCGAAGGGGAAAGAGAAGAGCAAGTCGCCGACCGTGGAAGAGGGGCGAGGATTCTGGGCATTTCAGCCCGTCAAACGGCCCGAGGTTCCCAAAGCTCATTGGGCGAAGAACGATCTCGATGCGTTCATCCTCGCCCAATTGGAAAAGAAAAAACTGAAGCCGGCTCCGGACGCGGAGCCGCGTGTGCTGATCCGTCGACTCTATTTCGACCTGATTGGCCTGCCGCCGACACCCGAAGAGATCGATGCGTTCGAAAAAGCGGCTGCTAAGAACCAGGAGGAGGCGATCGAGGCTGTGGTCGATCGCTTGCTCGCATCGCCCCGTTTCGGCGAACGCATGGGGCGGCGCTGGCTGGACGTCGCCCGCTACGCGGAATCGCTCACGCTTCGCGGCTTCGTGCTCAAGGAAGCTTGGCGGTATCGCGACTACGTGATCGACACGTTCAACAAGGATGTGCCCCTCGATCGCTTCGTTCGCGAGCAACTCGCCGGCGATCTGATGTCGGCGGACAATCCCGCGGACCGGCGCCAGCAGATCGTGGCGACCGGTTTCCTGGCCATGGGAAACAACAACCTCGAGGAACAGGACCGCAAGCAGCTTCAGATGGATTTGATCGACGAGCAACTCGACACGCTGGGGAAGGCGTTTCTTGGGCAGACAATCAGTTGCGCCCGCTGCCATGACCACAAATTCGACCCGATCCCTACCCGCGATTACTACGCCCTGGCCGGCATCCTGCAAAACGTCCGCACGCTCACCCCGGAGGGGAACCTCAACAAATGGATCGAAGTGCCGATCCCTTCCATGACCGGCAATGACGAGGAGATCCGCAAGCACGAGCAGGCCATCGCCAAACTTCAGGCCGAGATCGACAGCGTGAAGGCGTTGCTCGCCAAGGCGACCGCCAGGTCGGCGGATCCGAAGAAGCCGCGCGTCGTGTCGGCGGATTCGCTGGTCGGCATCGTCGTGGACGATTCGCAGGCGATGAAGGTGGGCGAGTGGAAGCACTCGACGTTCTCCGGCTTCTACGTCGGCAGCGGTTATTCGCACGACGACGCGAAAGGCCAGGGGGAGAAGACGCTCACCTTCCAGCCGAAACTCCCCGAGAGCGGGATGTACGAAGTGCGGTTCGCGTATTCGCCGGGCGGAAATCGCGCGACCGAGGTCGAGATCACCGTCTTCAGCGAGGACGGCGAGACGACGGTGAAGGTCAACGAGCAGCAACCGCCCACGATCGACGGCCTCTTCGTCTCGCTGGGGCAGTTTCAATTCGACAAGGGGGGCCAGAGCCATGTCGTCGTGTCGAATGCCAATGCCAAGGGGCATGTCATTGCGGATGCCGTTGTCTACATCCCCGTCGAAAAGCTGAAGGCGGGCGGCGTCGCCAAGGCTGACAAGAAGACGCCGGAAGCAAAGACTACGGAGCCCAAGTCGGCGACGAAAGGTGATACCGGCCTGAAGTCGTTGGAAGCGGCGATGAAGAAGCTGCAGACAAGCGGCCCGCGACGCGAAGTCGCGCTCAGCTTCCACGAAGAGAAGAAGATGGCCAACGCCCGGATCCACATCCGCGGCAGCATCAAGAACCTGGGGGACGAAGTGCCGCGCGGCTTCCTGCAAGTCGCCACCCGCGGGGCTGCTCCCAAGATTCCGGCCGATCAATCGGGCCGAAAGCAATTGGCCGACTGGATGACGGCGCCGGAAAATCCGTTGACCGCCCGCGTCATGGTCAATCGCCTGTGGCTCTGGACCTTCGGCGAAGGTCTGGTGCGGACGCCCGACAACTTCGGCGTGACCGGCGAACGGCCCACCCATCCCGCATTGCTCGATTACCTGACGACCCGCTTCGTGGAAGACGGCTGGTCCGCGAAAAAGCTGATCCGCACGATGGTGCTGTCTCGCACATATCGTCAAGCATCGGCAAATCCGACGGTCGCCACCGCCGATCCCGAGAATCGGCTTTGGGGCCGGATGAGCCGTCGCCGGCTGGATGCGGAATCGATCCGCGATGCGATCCTTGCCGTGAGCGGGCAGCTCAAGCTCGATACGGCCGGCCCGTCGTTCACGAACGTGTCGGCCGATTACAACTACGTGCACAAGGATACGTGCCGCAGCGTCTACATTCCCGTGTTCCGCAACGCGTTGCCGGACCTTTTCGAGGCGTTCGACTTCGCGGATCCGAGCATGACAGTGGGGAAGCGAAACGCGAGCACGGTGTCGCCGCAGGCGTTGTTCATGATGAACAACCCGTTCGTGCTTGAGCAATCGAAGTTCGCCGCGAAGCGAATGTTGGCCGAGAAACGCGACGACGCGGAGCGGATCGCGAACGCATATCGGCAAACATTGGGTCGGACGCCGTCGGATGCGGAACGCCGCATTGCGCTCGAGTATCTTGCGGAGGCGGGAAACCAACCGGCTCTCCGCGAAGAAGCGTGGAGTCGATTTGTGCAGACGCTGTTCGCTTCGATCGAGTTCCGCTTCGTGAATTGATATTGTCCGGCTCCCCTCTCCCCTTTGGGGAGAGGGGAGCAAAACGAGGAAACGACCATGACGCATTCGATGACTCGTCGCGACGCTTTGAAGACCGCAGGCTGCGGATTCGGCTGGCTCGCTGCCGCGGCCATGGCCGCCCAGCGATCGAGCGCCGCGAATCCGCTGGCGAGCCGGGCGCCGCATTTCCCCGCCAAGGCGAAACGCGTCATCTTCCTCTTCATGCAGGGGGGCGTCAGCCATGTCGATTCGTTCGACCGCAAGCCGCTGCTCGATCGCGAGAACGGCAAGTCGATGAACTTCGACGACCCGCGCGTCCTCGCTCAAACCGGCCGGCGCGGCAGCAACCAACGACTCATGAAAGCCCTCTGGAACTTCCGCCAATACGGCGAATCGGGCCGATGGGTTTCCGATCTCTTCCCCGAAATCGCCAAGCATTCGGATGATCTGTGTTCCATTCACTCGCTGCACACCGAAGGCGTCGCCCACGGCCCGGCCACGCTGTTCCTGCATTGCGGTTCGACGAACTTCATCCGCCCTTCCGTCGGCTCCTGGGTTCTCTACGGGCTCGGCAGCGAGAACGAAAACTTGCCGGGCTTCGTGTCGCTAGCCCCATCGACCGGCAACGGCGGGCCGCGCAACTACGGCAACGCGTTTCTGCCAGCGGTGTTTCAAGGCACGTCCGTCGGCAAAGTCGGCGCCGCAGCCGACGCGGCCGGCATCCGCGACCTTCGCAATCCTGCTCCCGTCGCAGCTCAGCGACGGCAACTCGACCTTTTGCAGGCGATGAACGCGGAGCAACTGAAGCAGGCCTCCGGCGATCCCGAGTTCGAAGCGGTCATCAACTCGTACGAACTCGCCTGGCGCATGCAGCGCAACGCGCCCGACATCCTCGATCTCGCGGGAGAAACCGCCGAGACGCTCCGTCTCTACGGCATCGGCAACGCCGCGACGGATCGGTTTGGCCGACAATGCCTCATCGCCCGCCGCATGTGCGAGGCGGGCGTTCGCTACATCCAGGTCAATCATGGCGACAACAGCGCCAATCCAGTCTGGGATCAGCACTCCAACATGCCGAAGCACGAGGAGTTGGCTCAGTCGGTTGATCGCCCCATCGCGGCCTTGCTCGCTGATCTCAAGCGACGCGGGCTGCTGGAAGACACGCTGGTCTGGTGGGGTTCCGAGTTCGGCCGCACGCCCTACTCGCAAGGCAACGGCACGGGCCGCGACCACAACCCTGGCGGCTTCACGATGTGGCTCGCCGGGGCCGGCGTGAAGCCCGGCTTCTCCTACGGCGCCACCGACGACTTCGGCTTCCAGGCGGTCGAAAACAAGGTGCACATGCACGACATGCACGCCACCCTCTTGCACCTGATGGGCCTGGATCACGAAAAGCTGACCTACCGCTACGCCGGCCGCGACTTCCGGCTAACGGATGTTCATGGGCATGTCGTCCGCGAGATTTTGGCGTAGTTTGCCATACTCCAAGCCTATTGATGGTCAGGCTGCGAATGCTTGCTAGAGAACGTGAAACGTGCAGCGATTGACGCTGAAGGCGTCGCAGCGATTAGCCGGTGTTTGAGCGCAGCGACACCACCGAAAGGCGACGTCTCTCTAAAGGTTTCGACCTCGGACGCCTCCAGCGTCAATCGCTGCACATTCCTCAGTGGATCCCCGAGCATTTGCATCCTGACTGTCAATAGCTTGGTTCGACATGGCGCATTCAGGTGAGACGCGATCAATGCCGCTGATCATTCCTGACGACCAGCTTCCTGAGCAACTTGCAAGTCTTCGCTTTCCCGCGGCGCTTGAAGCACGCCTTCAACTCTTGCTGGACAGGCAAGACGACGGGATCGTCCTCACCAAGCAAGAATCCTCGGAGGCCGAAGCGCTGGTTGAAATGGCTGAGCTGCTGACAATGTTGAAACTGCAAACGGAACGGGCAATGCGATAAGCCGTTTCACTCGGCGGAGACCATGCGGCGGATGGCGTCGAGGAGTTGGTGGCGGACGAACGGTTTCGGCAGAAAGCGAATCGGGCCTTTTTCGCGGACGCTGCGCTCGATCTCGCGTTCGGCGTAGCCGCTGGTCAGCAATACGGGGAACTGGGCCGATTGCTCGCGCATCTCGCGGAGCACCTGGGCGCCGTCTTTCTCCGGCATCATGATGTCGATGATGGCGAACCGGATACGGTGCTTCTCGCGCTCGAAGCATTCGATCGCCGCGCGGCCGTCGTTCGCTTCCAGCACTTCGAAGCCTGCCGACTCCAGCACGACCCGGCAGAGATGGCGAATCGTCTCCTCATCGTCGGCAATCAGGACGGCGCCGCGCTGCTTTCGCGCGGGCGAATCGGCGGCAACATTGATGGTTTCGATCACGGCAGGCAGCAGAACACGGAAGGCGGAACCGCCGCCGACCGCGCTTCGCACGCGGATGACCCCGCGATGGGTGCGGACGATGCCGAGCACTGCGGCGAGGCCGAGGCCGCGCCCCGCGAACTTCGTCGTGAAGAACGGGTCGAAGATCCGGGGCAACAGCGAGGGATCGATCCCCGTTCCATCGTCGGCGATTTCGAGCCAGACGTATTCGCCGGGAGGCAGGTTCGCGCCGTTGCGGCATTCGGCCAACTCCGCGGCGTTCAGCTTGCAACTCCCCGTCCGCAACCGAACGATTCCCGGCTTGCCGCCATAAGCGTCGGCGGCGTTCGAGGCGAGGTTCAGTGCCACCTGGCGAAGTTGCAGACCATCGCCCCGAATGGCGGGAAGGTTGGGCGTCAAATCCAGGAGAAGCTGAACGTCGCCAGGAAGCTGCTCCTTCAGCACAGCGATGTGGTCGCCAAGATGTCGGTTGAGGTCGACGGATTCGAGCACCGGCCGATGCTTGCCGGCGAACATGAGCATCTGCCGGCACACTTCCCCCGCTCGCCGTGCGGCATCTTCGACCTGCTGCAAATACGACTGCCCGATGGGATGGGCATGCTCCAAGGCGAGGCTTGAATAGCCCATGATGGTGGTCAGCAGATTGTTGAACTCATGAGCAATGCCGCCTGCCATGTCGCCCAGGCTTTCGAGACGTTCCGGTTCGCGCGGAGGAGCGGCGAGGTCCGTGACGTCGTCCAGTGCGGCCGCGACATAGGTGATATCGTCGATGATCAGCGGGGCCGTTGCGATCCGCAACACGCGGCGATTGCCGTTCTTCCGCACGGCATCGAGCCGCACGTCGATCATTTCGCCGCGAAACGCCCTTTGCAGCAGCGGTCGAGCTTCAGACGAGGTGGGAAACAGGCATTCGATGAGGCCGCGTCGATTGATGTCGTCGGCGGAGAAACCGGTCAACGTCTCCAAGCAAGGGTTCCACGCCAAGACGCGTAAGCAGGGAGATACAGGGAGTTCTTGAAAGACGCACAGTCCCGTGCCCGCCAAGCCGACGAGCGGACCGGGGGCGTCGGGTCGTGTCGAAAAGGCTTCGCGGGCGGCCACCAGTCCCTCGAATCCATGCGTGGGCGTCATGCGACGTCGTCGTTGCGAGACGCTGGTCTACAGAGAAGACCGCCGCCGACCCGGAAGCGTTTCGCGAAATGGGCGGATTTGACCTTGATTGTTCCAACGAATTGTCGCGGCATGAGAAAGTTCGCTTCTGAGTGCGAAGCGGAGGGCAAAAGAAGGGGTTGCAAACGTTTCGAAAGAACGGGTGTTCTCCTGCGACGCGGCTTAGAAGAGCATTCGGAGATTCGGCATGCGTTGCAGGAAATAGAACGCTCCAACGCCGGCGCTGGCGGCCAAGGCGAAGAAGACGAGCCACTTCGTCCAGTCGCCCCCTTGATCGGCATCGAGTGCGATCCGCGGCGGCGAAGTCAAAGGCGCCGCAGCTTCGGGCTGCGAACTATGTCGCGAATTAGGCCGCGGGGGCGCCAACGGCGGGGCAGACCGCGACCGAGGCGGCGTGCTAAGCGGTCGTGGTTCGACTCTCGTGGGCGGAGGCGCTGCAAGCCCTAGGCGAACAGGTGTGACGCTTGTCTGAGGAGGCGTTGACCGGGCCATCACGCTTGCTGGTGCGTCCTGCAAATAATCGCGGAAATCGGCATGCTGCCGCAACGACTCGAACGGGCCCGTCTTGTTGCGGCCCACGCGGACGTTCGAGGCATCGCCCAGCAAGCCTTCGCGAAGGGATCGACCAATGCCGACAGCGGAGCCTTTGATCGTATGCACCACGCCGTCTTCATCGGTGTAGAGCAGATACCATGCATCCGATTCCGGGAGAGGCGTCTGCGACGGCGAGTGAATGCCCGACAGACCCTTGAGATCTTCGAGAAACTCCTCGCAGTTCGCAGCTCGCTTGGCCGGGTCGGCACTCATGGAACGGCGAATCGCCCATTCGATGCGATCGGAGAGCGTGGACCGCAGAGTCTTGGGGGAAGGCAACTCGTCGCGAACTTTCATCATCCACGCGTCGAGCGGGCTCAGGGATTTAAATGGCAATTCTCCCGTCACCATCATGTAGAGCGTGGCGGCGAGCGAATAGATGTCGCAGCGGGCGTCCGCGTTCTTGGCGTTGCGGAACTGCTCGGGGGACATGAAGTGGGGCGTGCCCAATCCGCGACCCGTTCGGGTCAGATTCAGGTCGGCGTCGAGTTCTTTGACCAGGCCCAAATCGGTGAGCTTGGCGACGCCGTCGAACGTAATCAGAATGTTGTCCGGCTTCACGTCGCGGTGGATCAGACCCAGCTGATGAGCTTTCGTAAGCCCCTGAGCGACCTGGGAAATGATGCGGATCGCTTCGTCTTCGCTGAGGCGATGGACCCGTTCGAGGCGGGATCCTAGCGATTCGCCCTCGACGAATTCCATCGCCAGGTAAGGCGTCCCCGCTTCGCGGCCGAAATCGAGGGCTCGCACGATGTTGGGATGATCGAGGGATCGGGCGGCGTTGTATTCCTGCTCGAAACGCCGAAGGAAGACGTGATTGGAAAGCAGATGGGGCGGAACGATCTTGATGGCGACGATTTGGCCGCTGTTGCGGTCGCGCCCTTTGTACACCGAACCCATGCCCCCCTCCGCGATCTTCTCCAGAAGATCGTACTGGGCGATGGATTGCCGATCGAGTTGGGTCGTATCCGCGAGCATTCGCACGCAACTCCATGCGCGGAGGATGTACGCGCAAGCATGCGTCGCAATGGTACGATTGTCAAAAAAAGCCGACGCTAGGTAGAAAATCCCGCGTCGTTGGGGATGAACAGGTGCCGCCAATTGGACAAGGCGTTAACCGTGTCACGAAACGTGTGGCACGCCCTGAATGTAATGAAGGGCGTGGCGAACCTTCCCAAAACGTCGTGCAAGTTGGATGCTGCGTCAGCACCGGTTCCACGCCCTTCTTTACCTTCGGGGCGTGCCACACGTTCGATTCGCCGATCAAAGCGACTTGAGATACTCGATGACGGCCCGCCGCTCGTCGGGGGTAAGCGCATCGCCATAAGTATGCCCGCCATTGCCGCGACCGGGCTGCGTCGTGTCGTAAACGCGACGACGCAGAACGCCCGGTTCGCTCGCAGCGGGCGCTTTGTCCAGTACCTGAACTTTCCAACCCACCTTCGTTTGCTCGTAATCCTCTTCGCCCGTGCGGAACGAGCGGGTGTAGATCTTGGGCCGTGTTTTCGAGTTCAACACATCTTCAAGCGTCGGCGCGGAACCGTTGTGGAAGTAGGGAGCCGTCGCCCACACGCCATCGAGAGGCGGCGCCTGGTAGCCGTTCGTCTCGCGGGCCAAGTACCCCTCCTGCCCCTTCTCCTGGGCGAACCAAGAGCGGTTGTAGTGCTCCCCCGCTTTCCGCGAGATGCCATGAAATCGAGCCGGGTCGGTCCCGATTTCGTCAAGCGGCACGATGCGGTTTGGGTAGGTCCACTCGGGGCCATACGTCCCGTGGCATTTCACGCAACTCTTCTCGAACAGCATCTTCCCCTTGTCCGCTAGCTCGCGATCCATGGGAAACGGATACTTGGGCGCTTCCATGCTGAGCAGAAACGCCTGAATGTCCGCGAACGTCTTCTCTTCCTTCTCGAACGTCGTCCGGCCATTGAGCGGCGTCATCATGAATTGCATGATCGACCGCACGGAACGAGCGTCGCTGCTGCCGATGTGGTACATCGATTTCTTCTTCTTCAGCAGCCACCAGGCGGGCGTGTCTTCGCAAAGGTCGTCCTTCAGGCCCAACTCCAACGGCGTCAGCCTCAGCGACAGGTCCGGCTCACGCAACGCCAGCAAGTAGACGGCCATCCCGCCGGCTTCCGAAGTGCCGCGGGCGTTGCTGAAGACGAACGGCAACTTGCCCAGGCCCGAAACTTTGTTGAAGTCCTCGAAGAGCGTGTGGATATCCAGCGAAGCGTTGCCGAGACCGACGTAGCTTTTCCCGAGAATCGACCCGCCGTGGCAGATCATGCAGTCGTTGGCGATGCCGGTGGTGAATAATCGCGAACCGTGCCGCAACCCCATCGGCAGATCTTTGTTCGCATACGGGGCGGGATGCAGGCCGTAGTAATCGCGAAACGCCTGATCGTAGTCGGCCGGCTTTTGCTTCAGCGGCGGCTGCCAGTGCTTCCACGCATTCCCATAGGCGGAGAGCGGCCAAGGAGCGGGATTGAAGGTGCGGGTTTCGAGTGCGGCTTTGCCACGTTCGGAGGCGGAAGGCTCGCCGGCCCGAAGTGAGGCGGCGAGAAGTCCGACGGCAACCAAGGCGACGAAACGAACCGCGTTCATGCGAATCCTCCGCACTGCCCAACCGCAAGCCCATCGCGGCCGATAACTTGAAAGGGATGCGACATCCCCATTGTAGCCGCGGGCTCAAGCTGCTTGCATTTCGATTCGGGAGCGAAGATGAACGCCGCCTCGCCGGGCCGTCGATTGCGCGACGCATGGAAGGAATCGCCGTTGGCCCTTCCTGGAGTCTTCTGCCCTCTCGTCGCCAAGATGGCCCAACGGCTTGGCTTTCGCGCCGTCTATCTCTCGGGGGGCGCCCTCTCCGCTTCGATGGGCGTGCCTGATATCGGGCTCGTCACGCTCAGCGAGTTCGTGGACGAAGCGAGCCGGATTGCCCAGGCGTGCGATCTGCCGGTCGTCTGCGATGCCGACACCGGCTTCGGCGAAGCCTTGAACGTCGAGCGAACCGTCCGCCTTTTCGAAGGAGCGGGCGTTGCCGGCATTCACCTGGAGGACCAGGTGCTGCCCAAACGCTGCGGGCATTTGTCCGGCAAGTTGGTGATCGAAGCGGACGCGATGGTCGCGAAACTCCGGGCAGCCGTGGCCGCTCGTCGCGATCCGGATTTCGTCATCATCGCCCGCACGGATGCAAGAGGCGTGCATGGATTCGACGACGCGGTTCGGCGAGCAAAGATGTATCTCGAAGCCGGCGCCGACGTGATCTTTCCCGAGGCGCTGACGACGGAAGAAGAGTTTCGCGCCTTTGCGCAAGCCGTCCCCGCGACCTTGCTCGCCAACAACACCGAGTTCGGCAAAAGCCCGAACCTCGAGGTCGCATCCTTCGGTCGCCTCGGCTACCGCGTGACGCTGTTTCCGCTGACCGCTTTCCGCTCCGCATTGCTGGCCGCCCAGCAAACGCTGGAAGCGATCGCGAAGACGGGCCATCAGCGCGACCGCATCCCCACGATGCTGACGCGATCGCAGCTTTACGAGTTGCTCGATTATCAGGGTTACGAGGAACGCGATCGCGCGTTCTTTGGGTAGGAAGAAAACGTCCCCAAGCCGTTCCTTTAAACGGAGCGCTTCCGAACATCAGTACCTTGTTCGTTCGCTCGCCCTCCGCTTGCGGCTTAGCGAGCCGATGACGTGGCGCGAACGCTACGCCGCAAGCGGGACACCCGCGAATGCGATTGGGATGCGGTCGTTCGGACGCGTCCAGTTCGGCGGAACGCCACGGAGGGCGTTCCCTACAAGCCTAGGCGCTGTTGCCAGGATGCGACTTGCTTCGCAACTTCGACGGGGGCGGTGGAGCCGCAGCTCTTGAACGCGTTCAGCGCGTTGGCGACGCCCATCACCTTGCGGACTTCGGGGGCGATGCCGGGACGAACCGCGTCGTACGTCGCGTCCGGCAAGTCAGCGAGCCGGCAACGCTTTTCTTCGCACGTCCGCACCAGTTTGCCGACCGCTTCGTGTGCGGAACGCAAGGGCACACCCTGAGCGACGAAACACTCCATAAGCGTGGTTGCGTCGAGGTAGCCGTCTTCGATGCGAGCCGCGATGGCTTCCTTGCGGAACCGCGTTTCGCGGATCAACGCGGCGGCCAACTCCAGCGACATCGCGACGGTGTCGTACGCATCGAAGAGCGCTTCCTTGTCCTCCTGCAAATCGCGGTTGTAGGCGAGCGGCAGGCCCTTGATGAGGACCATGAGACGCTGCAGATCGGCGATGACGCGTGCGGATTTGCCGCGGATCAGTTCCAGCACATCGGGATTCTTTTTGTGCGGCATGATGCTCGAGCCGGTGCAAAACGCATCGGGCAGTTCGATGAAGTTGAACTCGGTGGTGGACCAGAGAATCCACTCCTCCGCCCAGCCGGCCAAATGCAGGGCGATGACGGACAGATCGAAGACGAACTCGAGCAGAAAGTCGCGGTCGCTTGACACATCGAGACTGTTGGCCGCCACCGATTCGAATTGCAGCTTCTTGGCGACGCTGTGACGATCGATCGGCAACGATGTTCCCGCGAGGGCGGCGGCCCCAAGGGACAGCACATTCACCCGGCGGCGCGTGTCGGCGAGTCGTTCGCGATCGCGCTGGCATTTCTCGACGTAGCACAAGAAGTAATGCCCCGCGAGCACCGGTTGAGCACGTTGAAAGTGCGTGTACGCGGGGATCGGCAGATCGCGGTCGCGGGCCGCGGATTCCACGAGCGCCTTTTGCAGATCGAGCAGCTTCGCATCCACGTCATCGAGGGCGCCTCGCGTCCACAGCTTGACGTCGGTGATGACCTGATCGTTGCGGCTCCGCCCCGTGTGCAGCTTCCGCCCCGTGTCGCCAAGCTTTTCGATGAGCGCCCGTTCGATATGCGTGTGGATGTCTTCGAGCGCGAACGAATACTCGAAGTCGCCGCGTTCGATGCGCCCCGCGATCTCATCGAGCGCTTGCGCGATCTGCTCGGCTTCGGCCGTCGTCAGCAAGCCGACCTCCGCGAGCATGCGGGCATGGGCTTGACTGGCGAGCACATCCTGCTTGTAAAGGCGCTGATCGAAGCTGATCGATTCGGTGAAACGTTCGACGCGATTGTCGGTTTGGCCGGTGAATCGGCCTCCCCACGTTTTCTGCGACACGGCTAGCCTCCGCAATGTTTTCCCTGGGATTTCGATACGGTTCGCCGAAGCCCGCGACCAGCGAACATGCGTCCTATGTAGCCCTCTCGCTCCGCGAGAGGCAAGCGGCAGTGCGCCATGCGGCGGCGTGGGATTCATCCGCTTACCTCTCGCGGAGCGAGAGGGCTACATAGGTTCCTCCGTTTCAGTTTTCATCCCCCCGCTCGCGTCGGTTCCTATATTGACGGCATCCGATTCACCCGAGGACCGTCATGAAGATCCATGAGTACCAGGCCAAGGAACTGTTGGCCGCGGCGGGCGCTCCCGTGCCCCCCGGCATCGTCGCCAAGAGCGCCGCCGAAGCGGTGGCGGCGTTCGACAAGTTCGGCGGCAAGCCGGTCGTGCTCAAATGCCAGGTCCATGCGGGCGGTCGCGGCAAAGGCCACTTCAAGGGCTACGCCGACGCCAAGCTCGGCGGCGTCAAGTTCCTCACCAAGAAGGAAGACGTCCAGAAGGTTGCCGAGGTCTATCTCAAGCATCCGCTCGTGACGAAGCAGACGGGCGAGGAAGGCCAGAAGGTCAGCAAAATCCTCGTGCAGGATGCGGCCGACATCGCCAAGGAATACTACGTGGCCATGGTGCTCGACCGCGCCTTCGGCGTGCCGATCCTGATGGCGAGTGCCGAGGGCGGCACCGAGATTGAGGAAGTCGCGGAAAAGAATCCCGAGTTGATCTTCAAGGAACCCGTGTCGCCCGAACTGGGCCTTCTGCCGTTCCAGGCCCGCGACATGGCTGTGAAACTTGGCTTCGCCGGCGACCAGATCGCCCAGGCCGAGAAGATCATGCTAGCCCTGTCGAAGGTGTTTCTCGATAAGGATTGCAGCATCGCGGAGATCAATCCGTTGGTCGTCACGAAAGAGGGCACGCTGCTCGTCCTCGACGCCAAGATGAACTTCGACGACAATGCCCTCTTCCGCCATCCCGACGTCGAGAAGCTTCGCGACGAGACGGAAGAAAACCCCGCCGAACTGCGCGCCGCCCGTTCGGGTCTGAGCTTCATCAGCCTGCAGGGAAATATCGGCTGCCTCGTCAACGGCGCCGGGCTCGCGATGAGCACGATGGACATCATCAAGTATCACGGCGGAGCCCCCGCGAACTTTCTCGACGTCGGCGGTGGAGCGAACAAGGATCAGGTGACCGAAGCCCTCCGCATCCTGCTTTCCGACGAGAACGTGAAGGCGGTGCTGATCAACATCTTCGGCGGCATCATGAAGTGCGACACGATCGCCGCCGCCGTGATCGCCGCTTTCCAAGAAGTGAAGCCGAAGGTTCCGTTCGTGGTGCGATTGGAAGGCACGAATGTTGAACAGGGGCGAAAGATGCTGCAGCAAAGCGGGCTGAACCTGACCCCCGCGACCGATCTGACGGACGCGGCGAAGAAGGTCGTCGCCGCGGCGAAGGCGTAAAAGGTAGAGTCGAGCGGTGACGCGGTGCGCCGGTGGACACCGGCGTTCCGTTTTCACCGCCCGCTCATCGAACCGGA
>JAIEPT010000221.1 GCA_019748295.1 Gemmataceae bacterium
AGAAACCGCCGGATACGATGAGTACGTCCGGTGGTGTGGGAGGACGGGGGAAGTAATTCCCCCTCCTACCCGATTTATGGGCGAAGCTCGGCGTAGGCTGCCGGGGCCTCAGCGAAGCAGATCAGCAACCGTGATCGCGGTTTGGCTCGAAAGGGGCTGAACCTTGGCCGCAGCTCCGAACGACTGTCGGCTTCGATAGTCGCCTGCTTGCGGATCGCGATAGACCCAAAGCATTCGGTCATTCACATCGACGACCCAGTATTCCGGAATGCCAGCTTTAGCGTACAGAAGACGTTTGAAGTTCATGTCGAAGTCGAGCGACGTATCCGCGACTTCAACAACCAAACCTGCGGTCGTGGGATGCACATCGTGATAGCGGGGCGATTTGGAAACCACCGCGAAGTCAGGTACTGGATCAGTGTCGTGACTGAGCACAAGCGGCATTTGATTCCTTGGCCACCATTCCGAGCCGAAGGCTTGCCGCAGCGAATCTCCAACAAGCTCCATCGAGATCGCGTGCAATGGGCTCATCGGCCCGTGCTGAAAGATCACGCCATCAAGGAGCAGCGGGCGTTTTCCCTCAAACGCTCCCGAATCCCCAACGCGATGAAAGTCGGCACATGTCCATCGCATTGGACGCGGTAATGATGCGGAGGCAGGCAGAGCAAGCGTGGTCACAGAACCCTCTTTCTCTGAATCATTTTGTCCCCCATCATTTTGTCTACGTCTTCCGTCTCCCATTATTCTGCTCCCCATTATTCTGCTTTTCCGTCTGGGCGCCATGAGACTTCTGCATGAGGCTCCACCAGCCGCCTAACAGCGGCTGCTCGCCAATGCTTCCCAGCTTCCAATCTCTTGCGTTCCGCATTCGCCCCGGTACACTCAATCCGAAGAAAAGTCCCCCACGCATCAAGGATTTCCGCCATGGGTTTCAAGCAGACCGAGAAGCATCGCTACGGGAAGGGTTCCTATCACCAGATCGGCCTCGTCCGCGGACAGTTCGGCAATGTGCCGATGGCAGAGTGGGTCAAGTTCGTGCAGACTGCGGGGTTCGACGGCTGGGAAGAGGCGAGTTGGGAACTCGATCTCTCCAAGTGCGATACCGACGCCGGCGCTCAGGCTTATGCGAAAGAACGGGCGAAGCTCGCCAAGGATCTTGGCCTGGAAATCTTCACCATCGCCACCCACCTGCAAGGCCAAGCTTTGGGCGATGAACCCAGCGCCAAGACGCTGCAATTCTGCGGCGGCGAAGCCGTGGAAGCGTACAAGGCTTGGCGTGCGAAGGGGAACAACCCGCCGCGAACAGATCCCTATTTTGTGCCGGACGAAGTGGGGAAGCTGGTCCAGGCCCAAGCGCAGAAGGCGTTGCTCGGCTGCGTTCGCCTCGCTCACTATCTCGGCAAGGAATTCGACCGCAAGATCGCTCTCCCCGGTTTCGTCGGCTCGCCGGCCCACGCCTGGAGCCATTTCTTCCTCTTCCCGCCGCTTCCCTCGGCCATCGGGGGCCACAAGATCGATGACGCTCGTCAGGTCAGCCTCGAACTGCTCGTCGAACGCTTCGGCCCCGTCTGGGATCTGTGCAAAAAACTGGGCGTGACCTACGACCTGGAATGCCATCCCAGCGAACGGGCGATGGGCGACATCGAATCCGCCAGCGATTACATCAACCACATGTGCAAGGCCGGGTACGAAGGCGTCGTTGGGTTCAACCTCGACGGCTCGCACATGGAATGGCAGGGCGTGTCGGTCGTCCAGTTCATCCGCGAGTTCGGCAAGTTCATCCACTGCGCCCATATCAAGGGCGTGCAGGTGATTCGCGAACACACCCGCGCCGGCCTGCTCGGCGGCCATCGCCCGATGGGCCATCCGCAGAACGGCTGGAACTTCGTGACCGCCGGCACCGCGCGGGATGCGAACTCGTGCGAGGAAATCTTCATCGAGCTGAACCGCGTCGGTTATGATGGAGCGGTGAGCATCGAGTGGGAGGACAACGACGCCGAGCAGCACGCCGGCGCCAAAGCCGCCCTCGCGAACTGCCGCCGCGCCGACCTGCCTCCGAGCGGCATGCGACATGATGAGATGCTGAAAGCGTAACTCCCCGCGTTGCGAATGACGCAACACGAATGCCGACCAAGCCCAGGGGCGAGCGTAGCGAGCTCCTGGGATCGGAGCGTCGGAAGCGTGATACGTTTACGGTCTGGAACCCAGGAGCTCGCTGCGCTCGCCCCTGGGCTTGGAAGCGCCCGAAAAATTTCGTCATGCGCAGTTCGTCTCCTGCCGTTCTTTGAGACCCGCCATGCGTCGTTTCGTCGCCCTTATCTCCCTCGCGATGTTCGGCGTCGCTTCGGCCTCCGCCCAGGGCCCGAAAGCGATCGACTTCAATCGCGACATTCGGCCCATCCTTTCGGAAAACTGCTTCTACTGCCATGGCCAGGACGGAGCAAAACGAAAGGCGGATCTGCGGCTTGACGAACGTGGCCCAGCGATCGAAGCGAAAGCGATCGTGCCGCACAAATCCGGGGAAAGCAGTCTGATCGAGCGGATCTTCTCCAAGGATCCCGCGATGCAGATGCCGCCGCCCAAGTCCAACCGCCGGCTCTCCGACGAACAGAAAACGCTGCTTCGCCGATGGGTGGACGAAGGAGCGACCTACGAAACCCACTGGGCATTCGTCGCGCCGAAACGGCCGACGATACCCGAGGTCAAAAACAAAGCGTGGGTGCGTAACCCAATCGATGCCTTCGTTCTTTCTCGCCTCGAACGCGAAGGGCTGACGCCGTCGCCGGAGGCGGATCGCGTTACGCTCATTCGCCGGTTGCATAACGACTTGACCGGACTGCCGCCGACGGCCGCAGAGGTGGATGCGTTCGTCGCCGACCGCGATCCGCAAGCGTATGAGAAACTTGTCGATCGCCTGCTCGCCAGCAAACACTATGGCGAACGCCTGGCCCTCCCCTGGCTTGATGCGGCTCGCTACGCGGACAGCAACGGCTTTCAGCAGGACGGCGACACCTGGCAATGGATTTGGCGCGACTGGGTCGTGCGAGCGCTCAACGACGATCTGCCCTTCGATCAGTTCACCATTTGGCAACTCGCCGGCGACCTGCTCCCCAACGCGACGACGGATCAAAAGATCGCCAGCGGCTTCAATCGCAATCATCTGCTTAACGGCGAAGGGGGCGCGATTGCCGAGGAGCAACGTTGGGTGATCCTCTTCGATCGCATGGACACGACGGCCACCACCTGGCTTGGCCTGACCATGGCGTGTGCTCAGTGCCATAATCACAAGTACGACCCGATCACGATGCGCGATTACTACAGTCTCCTCGATGGCTTCAATCGCGTTCCCGAAAGCGGCGTCCCCGGCCGGCAGTCGAGCCGCATCCGCGTGGCCAATCCGTTCATCGAACTGCCGACCGAGGAGAACAAAGCTCGCATCACGAAGTTCGAAGCGGAGATCGCGGCTGTCGAAAAAGAAGCGAACGACGCGGTCCAGAAAGCGTTGAAGGAATGGCGCGACAAATTGGCTAACGCCGATTCCGCTGAGCGCAAAGCGTTGCCGGGGCCCATAGCCGCCATCGTCGCGAAAGAGGAGGCGAAGCGGAGCGACGCGGAAAAGAAGTCGCTCGAGACGGATCTCCGCAAGTTCTTTGATGAGAAGATCCGCCCTGGCGTAGCCGCGAAAACGCCCGCGCTCGGCAAAGCCGATTCGCTGAAGAAAGCGCTCGCGGACTACAAGGGGGACCAGATTCCGCGCGTCATGGTCATGAGCGACGCCCAGAAGCGTGAGACGAAAATCCTGGACCGCGGCGAGTATCTGAAGCCGACGGAAAAGGTCGCCTTCAACACGCCCGGGTTTCTGCCGCCCCTTCCCAAAGATGCCTCGCGCGATCGCCTCGGCTTCGCCCGCTGGCTCGTCTCGCCCGAACAGCCGTTGACTCCCCGCGTGCAGGTCAATCGCATGTGGCAACACTTTTTCGGCGCCGGCATGGTGAAGACAGCCGAGGATTTCGGCGTGCAGGGAGAATACCCGCTTCATGGCCCGTTGCTCGATTGGCTTGCCGTCGAGTTTCGCGAAAAAGGCTGGAGCATGAAGGCGATCAATCGCCTGATCGCGACCAGCGCAACTTATCGGCAAACCAGCAAGCTGACGCCGGAGCTTCGCGCCCGGGACGTCGAGAATCGGCTGTATGCGCGAGCGAGCAGATTCCGCATGCCGTCGTTCTTGCTGCGGGACGGCGCCCTTGCCGCGTCGGGCCTGCTTGACGATCGCATCGGCGGGCAACCGGTTTACCCGTATCAGCCGGACCAGGTGTGGGAAGCGCTCGCCATCACGAAGGAACGCGATTTCACCTACCCCGCTTCGCACGGCAAAGACCTGTATCGCCGTAGCCTGTACACGTTTTGGCGCCGCACCGTGAGCCCCGCCAATATGTTCGATGCCTCGAACCGCCAGGCGTGCCGGGTGAAGCAGAGCGTGACGAGCACGCCGTTGCACGCTCTGACGACGCTGAACGATCCGACATGGGTCGAAGCTGCCCGCGTGTTGGCGGAGCGGAGCATGAAAAGCAAGACGTCGATCGACGACCGCCTCACGTTCGCGTTTCGCCAAGTGGCGACGCGTGTTCCAACGGCAACCGATATGAAAGCGTTGCGGCGAGCCTACGAACGGCAGGCCGGCATCTACGCCAACGACGCGAAAGCGGCCAAGTCGCTGCTGAGCGTGGGCGAATCGCGCCGCGACGAATCGCTGAACGCGACGGAACACGCGGCCCTCACGTCAGTGTGTCTCGCGATCCTGAACCTTGATGAGGCAATGACACGCGAGTAATTCCTTCTTCAGGATCGCACCAGATTCTTTTCAGTGGAGCAGCCATGCGGAACATCGGCACGCACGGACGATGGACATTTGCGTCGTTCCTTGTGCTGGCGGTCACGGTCTACGCACAACTGCCGAAGAAGAGCTGCGTCGGACGTGATCGGCTTCCCAGCCCCGTTCACGGGGCTTTCGCGAAGTATCTAGGCCCGCCGTTGACGGCGGGTTTTTTGGCGGAAACATCGGGTATTTAGGCCCGTTCACGGGCCTTCTCGCCGTTGGGCTTCAGCCGTTTTCAAGCGGTCCAAGGGCCGGCGGCTCAAGCCGAACCGCGAGAAGGCCCGTGAACGGGCCTCTTGAAGAATGCTTGTTTCGACAGTGATCACCCGCCGTCAACGGCGGGCCTAAGCGCTTCGCGAAAGCCCCGTGAACGGGGCTGGGAACCCGATTACGTCCGTCGCAGCTTTTCTTCGGCAAATTGTGCACAGCGGAGGGGCGAGGCTCCTGCCGAGCCGCACGCGACGAATCGCGCGAAAACTCAATGTTTTCGCGCGATTTCCCGTTCCCGGCTCGGCAGGAGCCTCGCCCCCTCGCCCTCCCGGTCGCCGCAGATTCCTACGTCGTCAGCACCAGCGCCGTGTCCTGGCGCGGCGTGACTTCGCCGATCACGGCGGCCACGATCGCTCCGCATTCCAATGCTCGCTTCGCGGCGGCTTCCGCAAGATTGGCGGGCAGGGCGATCAGCATGCCGCCGGAAGTTTGCGGGTCGTAGAAGAACGGCAGCTTCATCGGATCGGGCGTGCCGCGGATTTCGAGGCTGTCGGACACGTATTGCGAGTTGGACTTGCTGGCCCGCGTCGTGTATTTGCCCGCGCCGAACGGCTCGCCCCCCGGGAAGATCGGCAGACTGCTGACCGAAATCACAATCGTGTGGCCGCACCCTTCCGCCATCTCCTTCGTGTGCCCCGCGAGGCCGAAGCCGGTCACGTCGGTCAACGCATGGGCGCCGAACTCAAGAGCGACGTCACGGCCGATGTCGTTGAGTTGGATCATGCTGGCGCAGAGGTGGCGGAACAATTCGTCTGGAAGTTCGCCCTTCTTGTGGGCCGTATTCAAGAAGCCAGTTCCCAGGGGCTTCGTCAGCAGCAGCACATCGCCCGGTTGGGCGGTTGCGTTGGTCAGCACTTTCTTGGGATGCACGATCCCGGTGACGGCATAGCCGAACTTGATCTCCGTATCGCGGACAGTGTGGCCGCCGAGGATGACGCACCCGGCCTTGGCCATGCGCTCGGCTCCGCCGCGGAGGATGTCGCCGAGCCAGGTGAATTCGGGGTCTTCGTTGTCGGGATAGCCGACCAGATTGAGGGCGGTCTTCGGAATGCCCCCCATGGCGTAGACGTCGCTCAGAGCGTTGGCCGCCGCGACTTGGCCGTAGATATAGGGATCGTTGACGACGGGCGGAAAGAAATCAAGCGTCTGCACGAGCGCAAGCTCATCCGTCAGACGATACACGCCGGCATCGTCGTGCGTCTCCGTTCCTACCAGGAGGTTCGGATCCTGGGGTCTCGGCAAATGGCGCAGAACCTGCGCGATCCCTTGCGGGGCGATCTTGCCCGCTCAACCCGCGCAGGATGCGTAATCCACGAGCCGCTTTTTAACTTCGTTCGCCATGATGATGCTCCTGCAAGAAATCCGGTGAGCCGCGACGCGCAGCGGAGCGGGGGGTTTTGCTCCCCTCTCCTTCCGGGAGAGGGGCCGGGGGTGAGGGCCGCAACTTGGCCCAAGAAGGACGTCTTGTCCGCATCGATTCCTCAATGATTCCGATCGCAGAAGGGGTGACGATTCGGCCCTCACCCCCAACCCCTCTCCCGGCTCTCCCGGGCTCTCCCGGAGGGAGAGGGGAGCAAAACCCCCGCTCCGCTGCGCATCGCGGCTAACCCTGTGATTCTACGCGACCGTTGCCCGAGTTCGATCAATTCCTTGAAGTCAAGCCATCCCGAGCAAGTCGGCGGTCGGAAGATGCGGAGGGCGCGGATCGTGCTGGCTATAACGCGATCGCGCGTCGTTCCGATTGGGGACTTGGTAACAGCCGTAACCCCGGCACGTCCGATTCGGTCGGCAAGATTTCGCGCCGGGTGCGGAAGCGAGTTGACAGTCGCGTCGATACGTATGGGGGACGAGGCGAGCTTACGATTCGCTGAGTCTTGGGACTGTGATGCGACGCGACAAGGATGTCCAGGCCGCAAGACGGGTGGTTGCCGGAAAAATCGTACCTCTATTCAGGTTTCCCGTAAGCTGGGAAAGCTGGAGAGGTTTGACCGGCTGCTAGGCGGACATTTACAATAGCCCTTGCTGCATCCAGGTCGCACCGGTCGAAGGCCTGGTCCGGAGCCGCTCTTTGGTGTGGAAGACCCCAATGACTCGACCTCGACGCCCACGCGGTTCCTCGGTGCAGTCGCCCCTGGAAACGTACCTCCGAGAAATCAACGAGACGGCTCTCCTCTCCGCGGACGAGGAGAAGACGCTCGCTCGCCGTATTGAAGACGGCGACAGCGAAGCCCGCGACCGGATGGTGCGCGCCAATCTTCGCCTCGTCGTCAACATCGCCCGCGCCTACACGGGCAAAGGCCTCGCCCTGCAAGACCTCATCGAAGAAGGCAATCTCGGCCTTCTCCGTGCCGTCGAAGGTTTCGACCCTTCGATGAACACGCGCTTCAGCACCTATGCCAGCTACTGGATCAAGCAATCGATCAAGCGGGCCCTGGTGAACACCGCCAAGACGATTCGCATCCCGGCCTACATGGTGGAACTGCTCGCCAAATGGCGTCGGGCGAGCTCCAAGCTGCAAGATGAACTGGGCCGGCCGCCAACGCAAGAGGAAGTGGCCAAGAGCCTCGATCTGCCGAAGAAGAAGCTCGCCATCATCAAGAAGGCGATCCGCGTCTACAATTCGGCCCCGCAACATGAGCAGGCCGATTCGGGCTGGTCGCTCGACGAAATGGTGATGGACGACAACTCGAAGGCGCCCGACCGCGAAATGGTGGAAGCGGACGACCTCAAGCATGTCCTCGAGCAACTCGACAAAATGGACAAGCGCGAAGCCACCGTTCTCCGCATGCGTTTCGGCCTCGACGACGAGGAACCCAAGACGCTGAAGGAAATCGGCGAATGCCTCGGCCTCACCCGGGAACGGGTCCGCCAGATCGAAAGCGAAGCGTTGAGCAAGCTGAGTCAGACGATGTCGGGCGAGTAGACCGGGCTTTCGTGCCAGCCCTTTTCTTCTTTTGGTTCTTCGATCCGATCAGGACTCGTTTCAAGGCCGTTTGTGCAGGTTCTCCGCTTGCGGCTTCGCGAGATCAGGGCTTTATCCGAACGCTAAGCCGCAAGCGAAAAAATGGGGTTTTGCAACAACTTCTTAGTCTCAGCCAAGACGCTTTGCAATGTCGGCAAGCATGTCCGGGTCCATCGGCGCATTCAATTGGGGTTCCGGCTCCAGGTCCGGGACCGGCGCTCCGTAGCCTTCGGGGAGCGGCTCGAACACGAGCTCCTGGCCATCCTCCGGGTGCGGACCATTCCAAATTTTGCCGGCCGTCGAGTAGTCCGACGGGCTGAATTGGTACAACTTCGTGTGCAGTCCCTTGGCCTCGTGGGCCTTGGCCTCCGTGAATTTCTTGTTGCTGATGTCGGGGATGGGCAGCAGTTTGCCCACGTCTGCCCCGGTCAGCTTCTCCAACGCACGCGCATACGCCACGATGTGCACGCCTCCGCGAACCAACAGGTAACCGATCATCGCCCGCGCGCAGGGATCCTTGGTGCTCTCGTAGGCGCGGATCTTGTTCGCCCTCGCTCCGCATTCGAGGTTGAAGTTGAAAAGCAAGTCTTGCTTCAGGTTGCCGCTGGAGTTGACGTAGCTGCCGTTCCACCAGTTCCCCATCGAGTCCATGGGCAATGCCGTCTGCCCAGCCGCGATCCAGTGGTAGGAATTGCGGGCATCCTTGATCGAGCTGAGCGGAGCCTTCGTCGGATCGGCGCCCTGGGTGCTCGCTCCCGACAGCAACATGTTGATCGTGTACGACACCAGTTCGATGTGCCCGTACTCCTCAGTCGCGATGTTGGCGATCAAATCATAGAAGGGTCGAAGCTCCTTGCGTCCCCGGAAATTGAAGGACTGGAAGGTATAGTTCAGCAGGGTCGACATTTCGCCGTACTTGCCGCCGAGCAGTTCCTGAACCGCGGCCGCGTCGTTGGGCGAGGGAGCCTTCGGTTTGGGGAGATCGATCAGCAGCCGATCCATGCGCAAAATCATGAGCAGCTCCAGTTGAGTAGGAATTTCAACTGACGGCATTCCTTGTGCCAACGTCGAGATGCGTTATCTTCCGCTCCCTTCGTGGAAAAAACGCTGCATAAGTAATAATGCATTGGCCGAGCCGTAATTTGAGCCATTGGTTGTCTCTGCACCAACCCGAAGCGTCAGCGAGGCCAACGTCATCCGTTGCTGACGCGTCGGGCTAGTGCGAGGCTGCTCATTCAAGTGGAACCCTGAGGAAGCCCGCAGGTCTCCTTCATATGAGTTTCGCTTTCCTAGGGAGCAAGGGATGAGCAGCGAAGACAGATCGTTTCGCCACCTCCTGCCTACGTTTCGCATTTCTCCGGGAACGCAGGTGGTGCTGCGCGTGGACAAGATACTGGACGACGGCGCGCTGAAGTCGCGCGGTTCCGTCGGCGCCGTCGTCGAAAGTCCTGGGGACAACAGCAAGCCCTACCTCGTTCGCTTCGCCGATGGTCGCACTTTGTCCGCCTATTTCCATGAGTTGGCGATTCGCAAGAAAGAAGTGGAAGACCAACTCGTCCGCAACGACGTCGATCTGCGGCCCTTCATCATCTATCGCTGCCAGGTGGGTTCCCGTGCTTTCGGCTTGGCCAACGAATCGTCCGACGACGACCTCCGCGGCATCTTTCTGCCCCCCGCTCGCTTGCACTGGTCGCTGTACCGTTTGCCGGAGCAGATCGAATCCGGCAATGCCGAACGGGACGAAGTGTATTGGGACCTGGAGAAATTCGTTCGCCTCGCCCTCAAGGCGAACCCCAATGTGCTTGAAACGCTCTGGACTCCCAGGGTGCTTCACGCGAATGACATCGCCCTCCGTCTGCTGGAGATTCGCAATGCGTTCCTGTCGCGGCTGATCTATCAGACGTATTCCGGCTACGTGCTTAGCCAGTTTCGGCGAATGGCCAACGCCTATGCGAAGACGGGTTCCTACAAACCGAAACATGCGATGCACCTTGTCCGGCTCCTGCACTCCGGCATCGCGGCCTTGAGGACCGGCGAGATTCGCATTGATGTGGCCGAGCATCGGGACGAACTGCTCGCGATTCGGACTGGCGTTTTGACCTTCGAGCAAGCGAAGGCTCGCGCCCTGGAATTGGACGCCCAGTTCCAAGACGTGTTCCGCTTGACGAGTCTTCCGGAACGGCCTGATTTCGATGCGGTTGATGAGTTTCTCGTGTGGGCTCGGCGGAGGATGGTCGATGCTTGATTTCGAAGCGCTGTAGGGAACGCCCTCCGTGGCGTTCCGCGGGAATGGACGCGTACCGCGACGATAATCATGTTCCGCGACAACCGCTTGCGGCTTAGCGATCCGCGTCGACGGCAATCCGACTCGCTAAGCCGCAACCGGCAGAGACGACTGCACGTTGGTTGAGGATCACTCGGACGCGTCCAGTCATGCGGAACGCCACGGAGGGCGTTCCCTACATCGATTGACGTCCTTGCATGGTTGAAGTGGATGCCGGAAGCATCACTCCGGCAGGTAGCCGAAACGCTTGCGGAACTCATCCGTGGAGAGACCCACGGTCTCGGCCAAACGGGTCGTTGCTGAATCGTTCTCGAGGTCGGACTTCTCAAGCCGCGTCATGTAGCGGCGAGCGCATTCGTAGCCTTCGCCGCGCACATCGACGACGCGAGTCTGCATGCGTTTGGTGCGAGGATCGAGCATTTGCTCGAAGGGGAGCGGTTCCATCCGGCCCTGGATGAAGCTGATGATCGCCCCATACTTGCTCGATTCGTCCGAACGGAGGAACTTCACGGCGCCGTATCCGAGATCGCGGGTGTACTCGATGTCGAACGGGATCGGATCGGCACATCGCAACTCGTAGCCGAGGTCCTTGTCGATGAAGGTCGTGTTCATCTTCAGCGGCTTGAGGCGCTCGGTGAGCAGATCCTTGATCATTCGGCCGAACTCGATTTCGCCCAGGCGCAGGTGGCCGTGCGGATCGACTTCGACGGTGCCGTAGCGCCCCTTGCTCGATTCCATGGCGGCGACAAGGGCCTTCTCGCCGACGGCTCCGATCAGCCCTTCCGCGAGCACGACGAGGCCATAGCGCTGTCCTTCGGACGCTCGCTTCACGATTGAGCCGACAATGATGTCGCACAGATGGTCTAGGGTGATTTCTTTGCCGTTGAACTCTTCGGGAATGATGGTCAGCGTGGCCGCTGCTGCTTTGCCGATGCCTAGCGCCAAGTGCCCCGCGGCCCGGCCCATGCTGACGATGAGATACCAGCGCGAGGTCGTGCGGGCGTCTTCGTAGAGGTTGCGTACCAGCGATACGCCGACCTGGCGAGCGGTCTCGAAGCCGAAGGTGGGCGTCGATCCCGGCAGCGGCAGATCGTTGTCGATCGTCTTGGGAACGTGGGCCACTTTTACGGCGCCGTTGAACGTCTTGTAGACCTGACTCGCGGAGAATGCGGTGTCGTCGCCGCCGATGGAAACGAGTGCGTCGAACTGCATCTTTTTGAACGTTTCCACCAAGGCCTGCATGTCTTCGGGCTTCTTGGTGGGGTTGGTGCGGGCGGTGCCGAGGTAGGAGCCGCCGCGGGTGTGCAGGCCGCGCATGTTGTCGCGCGTGAGCGGTTCGATGGCGGTCAGGTCGCGTTGGACGATCCGCTTGTAGCCGTCGCGGATGCCGTAGACCTCGATGCCGTGGTTCAGAGCTTCGAGGGTGACGGCGCTGATGACGCCATTGATGCCAGGAGCGGGCCCGCCGCCGACGACGAGGGCCAACTTGCGGATGCGCGAGCCGTTGGACATCCAAACAACCTCAAAAGGAGGAAAAAATGCTTGACTTGGCGCCGTCCAAGGGAGCGGACGAGCAGCCTCATCTTAGGGACCCGGCGACAGGCGGAAAGGCGCGAGCACATCGGTCTGCCGCTTGGGGCTTAGCGAGATCAGGGCTTTCGCCGAACGCTAAGCCGCAAGCGGAAGACAGGGGTTTCAAACCAATCTCTTAGCGATTGAAGGAGCGTTCGAACATCAAGTCGCAATCCCCGAAATCCGACCCCGCCTTGCAACGCATGCTAGAGTTGCTCGCCGTCGATGGTCGAATGGACATCACCCCACGGACTGCCATGCCTGTTCTGGATTCGTTTCTATCAGTGGTCGGTCGGGCAGTGCTCGACAAGCTGGAAGAAAGCGTCTTCGCGGATGCCTTCATCGAGGCGACGCCGGAGTTCGCGGATTCGGTTTGGAAACGCTGGGATCGGCTCGCCGATGCCCAGGCGAAGCGGCGCGAGTTGCAGGCATTGGCCGAGGCATCGTTCGAGGAACTCGACGAAGCCGTCGAACGCGTCGAAAAAAGCTTCGGAGCCGGGCCCAACGACGAACTCGGCAAGACGCTCGGCAATTTTCTCCACCTGCTTCCCAGCAGTCTGCGTCGCCGTTTTCGCCGGCCAAGTCACCCCGATGGGACGCGATTCCCTCAGGCACTTTCGCTCGATGGCCCGTCCGACTTGCTTCCTTTGCTCCCCGCACGGCTCACGCGATTCCAAGTCGGCGATCGGCCGGACGGGCTCGAAGACTGGGAACTCGAACAACTCGTCGATCAAAACGCCATCAGCGAAGTGTGGAAGGCGAAGCATCTCTCGGCCGACGATCAGCCGCACGCGCTGTTCCACTTCTTCATCGATCCGAAGGCTCGGCGTTGGCTGGTGAAGGAAGCGCGCCCGCATCTTGAACGATTGGTGCGTCATGGCCCCATGCCCGGCATCGTGCCGCTTCAGGCCGTTCGCGTGGAAACCGATCCGCCCTGCGTCCAGTACGCGTACGTCGAAGCATCGACGCTCGAAGATCTCGTGCAGGATTGGCGCGATCAGGGCATCGTGCCCGATCCTTGGCAGGTCGTCGATCTTGTGCAACAGATCGCTCACATCCTCGGCCAACTCCACCAACTCCATCCGCCGATGATCCATCGCTACGTGCGGCCCAGCAATTTGCTGGTGCTGCCCGACGAGGCCGGCGGCTGGCAGGTGTATCTCGCGAACCTCGGGCTGGCCGGGTATGGCGGGGGCTTGCCTCAGGGGAGCACGGTCGATGCGTACGTCTCGCCCGAACAGCTTCGCGGCGACCGCCCGCGCACGCAGGACGACGTCTACGCATTGGGCATCCTGTGGTTCCACCTGTTGGCAGGCGATGTGACGCGAGCAAGGCCGGCCGGATTGTCGTGGCGAAGGTTGATGGAACGCCGCGGCCTCAAGACGCCGTTGCTCGCGTTGCTCGAAACATGCTTCGACGACGAGTTGAATCAACGGCCAATCGACGCTCAGTCTCTCGCCGAAACCATCCTCAACATCACGCTGCCGATCCGCCCGCATGCTCTCGTCGGCCTGCCGCAAGTCGGGACCGGAATTCCCGGCTCCGTCTGTCAGCCGGGCATGGGAAAGATCACCAACTCAGTCGGCATGTCGTTCCGCGAGATGCGGCCTGCGGCATTTTGGATGGGATCTCCGATCGAAGAGTTCGGCCGTCGCGGCAATGAAGGTCCGCGGCGACGCATCACGATCAGCAAAGGTTTCGCGATCGGCACGACGACGGTGACGCAGGAGCAATTCGAGCGGGTCATGGTTTTGCAGCCCAGTAAGCATCGCACGGGGGACGCGACTCGCCTCCCCGCGGATAGCGTCACCTGGGACCAGGCGTTCGAGTTCTGCCGCAGACTTTCCGCGATGCCCGAAGAGCAGTCGGCGGGGCGTCGTTATCGTTTGCCCACCGAAGCGGAATGGGAATACGCATGTCGCGGCGGCACGACGGCGGCGTATCCGTTCGGCTTCTCGATCGGCCCACGCCAGGCCCACATCCTGCATCCGGGATCGGAAGCCGCATGGCGCGGCCGAACCCGTTTGGTCGCCAGCTTCCCGCCCAACGCCTTCGGTCTCCAGGATATGATCGGCAACGTCTGGGAGTGGTGCAGCGACTGGTTCGACAGCGATTTCTATGGCCGCGGCATCAAGCAGGACCCGACGGGGCCCGAAACCGGAGCGCATCGCGTCGTCCGCGGCGGATCGTTCCGCAATTCGCCGGCCACATGCCGATCCGCGTGTCGCCACGCGCTCGCCCCATGGACCGCGTTGTCCGACGTCGGCTTCCGCGTCGTCCTTGAGCTGGCTTCCAAGTAGATCGCGTTGGGGCGCGCAGCGATTGCATTCCTCCCTCTCCCTCCGAGTTGCGAAGAAAAGAGCCGCGCACGAAGTAAGCGGTCGATTGAACATGCCGACCGCTTACTTCGTGCGAGGCTGTGCGTCGTGTAGGTGTTGATGATCCTGTGGGTGCGAGACCCATGCTGGTATCTT
>JAIEPT010000035.1 GCA_019748295.1 Gemmataceae bacterium
GGTTCGATGAGCGGGCGGTGAAAACGGAACGCCGGTGTCCACCGGCGCACCGCGTCACCGCTCGACTCTACCCTTTCACTCGCCCAAGCAACGCACGGAGCCGTCTTCACAGGACGCATAAAGCCGCCCGTGGGCGGCGACGAGGCCGGCGTGGATGATGCGGCTGTCTAGGTTTAGTTGGCCTAAGGGGGTTGCGTCTTTCGCGGAGTAGATGCGGATTTCGCCGACCGAGGGGTTGCTGGCGGTTCGCTGGGTGCTGAGGCCGATCGCGAGCTTGTCGCCGGCGAGGAGCACGGCGGTCACGTCCATGCCTTTGAATTGGTTCTTCGAAACCTGCCAGGTGGGCGGGTGGCTGGAGTTCTGTCGGCCCTTGTCGCCGGGGCCAGGGATTTCTTCTTGCGTCAGGTCCCACATGCCCCACTCGATCCCGGCCACCTTCGTGACGGCGACGCGTTCCTTGTTGAATGCGATCAACTCGCCATGCACCTCAAGCTTCGGCTTCTTGAGGCGGAAGAGCCAACTGCCGTGGTCGGCTCCGGGGCCTCCGTAGTTTTCCAGTTGCTGATTGCGGTAGGGCGGGCGGAAGCCGAGGTCGAGGTAGAAGTCCATCGGATGCTCGGGCAGGCCTTGCGGCTTCCCCTGGATCTTTTTCGGCCACGGGCGGTTCGCGATCTCGCCGGTCTTCGGCTCCAGGATCAGGCCGGTGATGCCCGCGAGTTTGCCGTCGCTGATGAAGAGTTCGTTGAGTACGGTGTTCGCGTTGTAGCCGTAGCGGCGGGTGGTGATGCCTTCGTCGGGGATTTTACCGCCCAGCTTTCCCGGTTCGCGGTCGTGATGGATGGTCCGCTTCCAAAGCTGTTTGCCGGTCGCCGGTTCGAGGCCGTAGACATGGATGCCGCCATTGGTTTCCGGATGCCGGCCTGCCGATGCCATCGCCACGCCATCCACGACGGAGAGCGAACCGAAGAGGGGCCAAGTCGATTCGAGCTGATTGTGGCTCGCCATCCGCCTATCGTAAGGCGCCGCTTTGAATCGCCACAGCAGGTCACCAGTGGCGGCATCCAACGCGTAGGCTCGGCCATCACGGCAGCCGAAGAGGCAGAGGCCGCCGTAGATCGTCGGCGGCGTGTCGATGCGGCCGCCCGCGGTGAAGGACCAGGACGGGGCGCCGGTTTTCTCGTCTCGCGCTTCGATTCGATGATGCTCCGGCACGGCGACGAACAGCCTGCCGCCCGCGATCGTCGGCGCCGTGACGGGGCCGTTGAAGTGGCTGGACAACGCTTGGTCCGCGGCGATGGGGCCGGCTTCGATTGGCGTGGGCTTTTGGATGTTCGTCTTCCAAAGTTCCTTCGGCGTAGCCGGGATGTTCGCCGCGGTACTGCTGCCTCGCTGCAAATTCCCGAGGTAGATCGGCCAATCGCCGGCAGCGGGCTAAGTCTCGGGCGGCTTGAAGTTGGCGGCCTGGAACGATTCAAGCCGCAGTTCATCGGCGATGGGTTCGGCCGTCTTCTCGCGCGAAAGGGCGAGGTAGCCGCGAACGCTGACGAAACACTGGCAGCGGTTTGGGTTGTAGTAGAGCATGCCGTATCCCGGCGTATTGCCCGTGCCGCAACTTCCGCGCGTGATCTCGCAGCGCTGAAGTTGCAAGGGTTCGCTCGCCAGGTCGATGAAATTGCCGAAGCTCATGAGGAGCTGATTCTTGGTCGCCCGGCTCATTTCGCAGCGCGAGTTGCCTGGCATGTTGAGCGCGGCGATCTCCTTGCCGTCGGCTGCAGCGTAGACCTTGAGGCCGAGCGACATGACGTAGATCTTGCCGCCGATGACGGCGAAATCGAGAAACTGTCCCTTTGCGCCGGGGTTGATCTTCCACACGATCGCGCCATCTTCCGGCTTGAGCCGAGCGAGAAACAGATCGCGCGGCCGACCGATGAACCCGGCGAGATTGAACGCGAAGAGGCCCCCGTCGGAGAAGCAAAGCTGCGACAGTTCGCGGTCCATTTCCCGACGCCAGAGCTGCTTGCGGGACTTGAGATCGAACGCGATGATCTCGCGGGCATCGGCGCCCGGATAGCGGCCGACGTCGCGGCCGGTGAGACCGGAGGTGAAGAAGACCTGGCCCGTCGCCGCCGCGATGGTGGGATAATCGACGTATCGTCCCTCCGCCTCGGTATGTTTCCAGATGAGTTTGCCGGTCTCCGCATTGAGTGCATAAGCCGTGTCGCCCGCGGTCTGCATGATTACGCCATCGTGATACGCGAGGTTCACGTCGGCCCTTCCGCCCGGCACTTTTTTGCCGGGCCGTCCGCCCTCGTCGAAGGTGCGGACGAGTTCCCCTGTTTTCGCATCGAGCGCGACCAGTGAGCCTTCGCCGTCGAGATAGGTGAAAACGTGGTCATCGGTCAGGATGAGCGGGCGGGTTTTGTAAGGCCGTTGATCCGTGCGTTTGCTCCACAGTGCAACCCCGCTGAACGCATCACGGCAAACGAGGTACGACTCGGGATGAAGGCGGTCGCGAACGGGGCCGTTCCACTCGTGGATCGCCCGTCCGCCCGCAAGGCGATATGCGGTCGTCGGCTCGGAGGCCATCGTCGCGACGCCTGCGATCCACTGCAGCCCGGTGGGCGGGCCTACTTGTTCATCCTGCGAGACCGGATTGCCGTCCGGGCCATGGTGGAAGTGCGTCCATTCGTCCATGTCCTTCGGCATCGGCTTGACGGTCGTCGTCCATGCGCCTTTTTGCCGCGAGTGCAAGACGCCGCGCGGCCGCAGGACGCGGAGCAGTTCGTCGCGACGCGGGGTCTGATCGGCGAGGGCATCGAGATCGCAGACGATGAGGCTTACGAGATTGTCCGCATAAGGGAGGCGATGCGATGTGGGCAGGCGATCTGCCGATGCGAAGCCGTAGACGCCGCGTTTTTCCAGCGTTCGTCGCACGGCGGGGACTTGTTTTTCGCGCAGAAGGCATTGCACGACCATGCGGCCGCCCTGCGTCAAGTCGGCTGCGAGTTCGGCATCGCCGAAGCCCAGAAGCACGCAGATGCCGGTGTCGATGCCGGTCTGTTTGCGGATCTCATTCGCCGTCGGTTCGGGCTGGGCATGAGTGAAGGCGGGGGCCGACACGAGGATCCAAACTGCAAGGATCCAACAGAATAGGCTTCGCAAGGTCACAACCCTCGGTTCGCGTTGCATGCGATTGAATTATATCTGCATTCAGACATGAATCTGCCCTTGGTAGGCGTAAAACAAAACTCGCGCCCGGAAAGGACGCGAGTCGTGGGTAGTGGTCTAAGAAAGATTACTGCTTATCGAGCATGTCGATCCAACGGGCCAGTTCCGCGATCTGAGCATCCTCGAGATACTCGCGGCCGCGGTTGGGGATGTTGCGGAAGAGGGCGGAGTGCTTCTTTTCCGCGAGTTTGTTGCGGGTTTCCGCGATGCCCTTCACGAGCGGGTCGAGTTCGCCGCCGGCGAGCCAGAAGGCGGAACGAGGCGTGGGGGTCGCGTCCTTCACCGTGTTGAGCGCGGCGCCGACGGTGGCGGCTCCGCGGAGCAGGTCGCGGTTGCTGAAGGCGAGGTGCAGGGCCATCTGACCGCCCACGCCCATGCCGTGCGTCACGATGCGGGCGCGGTCGATCGTGTGTCCCTTGATCGTTTCCTGAATCGACTCGATCACGAAGTCGGCTTCGCTCGGGATCCAGCCGTCTTCGTTCTCCGAAGCGGGGCAGACGAGGATCAGGTTGTGCTTGGTGCAATACTCTTCCCAGGCCGCGGCGAGCGAATCGAAATCCGCCTCCTTGTTTTTACCAGGCGGGTGCAGCCAAACCACGAGGCCATGCGACACGTTCGGGTCGTACTTCTCGTGGACGAAGATCCAATACTTGTGTTCGCCGTCGCCGGTCGTTCGCTTGAGCAGACCGGTCTCGACCTTCTTTTCCTGCTTATCGACCTTCGCGGGCTTGATGTTGGGGTTGGCGGTCTCCAGCGGTTCGAGAGCTTTCTCCAGGCTCGATTTTTCGGGGATCTCGGCGGGCAGCTTCCACTCCTCGCTGGTAAGCGTGCCGGGGAGGCTATCGAGGGTGATGGCGATCTTTTCGACCTTGTCCCCTTCCTTGCGTTTCACTTCCAGCTTGATCTCCGAACCCGGAGCCGTGCCGTTGAGGAAGTCGATGAATTGCAGCCGGCCCGGCTTTTCGCCGGTGAACGGGATCAGCGGCTCGCCGACGCCGAACTTCATGATGCGATCGCCGACCTTGAGCCCCGCCTTCTCGGCCGGGCTCTTGGGGAAGACGTAGCGGATCTCGAAGCCAAGCTTGGGATCGTCGCGCATCGGCAGGACGCCGAGGAAAGGGATGCCGGTACCGGCCACGGCGCTGGTGAGCACCAGGCCTTCGAGCGGCACGACTTTGTCGCCGCGCTTGTACTTGATCGCGATCTTCTCGCCTTCGTATTTGGCGCCGAGGGCATGCTTGAGTTGGGCCATGCTGACGATCGCCTTGCCGTCGATCTCGACGATCTGGTCCCCCGCCTTGAGCCCGGCTTTTTCGGCCGTCGAATTCTTGGCGACGCCGGTCACTTCCGGCTGGCCGCTGAACTGTTCGGCTTGCTTGAGGCTGACGCCGAACTGGCCCTTGCGAAGTTCTTTGCCTTCCTTGAGCCGCGGCACGATGGCCATGACGTCTTCCATCGGAATGGCGAAGCCGATGCCCGAGTCGTACCACTCGAAGCCGGCCGTCACTTCCTCGCCGTTGGGCGATGCCGGGATGAGGATGCCCTGAAAGCGGCCAACGATATCCACGATCGGCCCGCCGTAATTGACGGGAGAAACCTTCGCGTCCGTTTGAACCGCCTTGCCCCAGATGCGGTTGAGGGCACTGATGACGCCGAGGCTGACCGAAGGCGGGTTGTCCCGTTTGGTATCGAGCGTGCGGCCCAGCGCGATCGACCATTGGCCCTCGCGGATCTCCTTCTTGGGGACAAAAGCGGGAACCGGCAGATTGGCGGCTTCGACCTTGAGCAGCGTCAGCATGCGCGACGTGTCGTCCGCCACTTTCTTGGCGACGACCGGTTCGTCTCGGCCGGGCAGGGCGACGAGGATGCTGGTCGGATTGTTGATGAAGTTGAACGCGCTCGAAATGATGTATCCATCGGCCGACACGACGACGCCGGTCGTCGGCCCCATCGCCTTGCGGAAGGCGGGGCCCTTGGCGGTCGTCACCACCATGTCCGCTCCGCCTTGCGTGACGATCTGCACCACGCTTGGCGATGCTTTTTTCGCGGCGGCTTTGACGGCCTTCTCGACTTCCTCGTTCAGATCCTGAGCGGACGCGCGGGCCGCGAACGCAAGGCAGCCGGCCGTCAGAAGCATCAGACGCATCGATCGCATGACGTATTCCTCGCTCTTCTATGTTGCCCTCTCGCTCCGCGAGAGGTAAGCGGCAGTGCGCCATGCAACCGCCTGGCATTCATCCGCCTACCTCTCGCGGAGCGAGAGGGCTACATAGAAGCAGTTACTTGCTCTTGGGTTGCTGGGTCAGCTTCAGCGTCATCGATTCCAGCTTGTTGCCGCGTTGCACTTCCATGCGGATCGCGGGGTCTTCGGGGCCGTAGGTCTTCATCAACTCGCGGAACATGCGAATGCTGGGGACCAGGTTCCCGTCCACGTAGACGATCAGATCGTCCGGCTTCAGCCCCGCTTTGGCGGCGGGCGATTCCGGCATCACTTCTTCCACATAAGGAGGCGTCGCGCTGACGGCGTTGGCCACGAGCACGATGCCGTGATATCCGCCCTTGTCCTCTTTCTTCTTCTTGTCGCCTTCCTTGTACTTGCCTTCAATCGATTCGCGAATGAACAGCGGGATGTTCACCTTCTCGTTTTTCTGATCCCGCACGAGATCGACCTTCGATTGGATCGGCACCGCGTAGTTGATCCATGTATCGGTCAGCGTGTTCTTGAGTTCGCGGCCGATGATGCCGAGCAGATCGCCCTTGCGATTGGTGAGGGCTCCGCCCGCGGCTCCGGGGTTGTTGGCGACGGTGTCGATGAAGTAGACCTCGCCGTTGAACGGAGCATCGAAGACGCCGCGTCGGCCTCGGAGGTCGGTGTAGGCGGCGATGACGCCGCGCTGAATGGACATCGGCTCATCGCGCGTCGCAATCTGGAATGCGTTGCTATGGGCAAATACCATGTCGCCCGCTTCGCCGATCGGCGAGGCGGCGGCCTTGTCCACGTCGTAGTGCGGCAGGAAGTCCACATCGTTTTCGATCTTCACGATCGCCAGATCGAACTCCGGCTCGCGCGACACCAGCTTCGCGGCGTAGACCCGGCCATCGTAAAGATGCACGCGAAGGTTCGTGGAGGAGAGGATGTGGTTGTTGACCGTGAGGACGTAACCCTTCGGCGACACGAGGATGCCGGTGCCGTAGGAGGGGAGGCCTTTGAATCCGCCGGCGCCGAACAGCTTCACGAGCTTCTTGTTGACGTCGGCCGCGACTTGGCCGACTGGCTGCTGGGCGCGTGCTGAACTGGCTGCGAGCATACCGGACCCTACGGCAAGCAGAAGAACCGCTGTCAATCGGAGCCGCATCGCTCTCTCCGTCGTGGAAACAAGTTATGAACTTGTTTGGAACTGATCGTGAATCGACGTTGGGTGACTTTACCGACAAGTTAATAAACTCGTCGCCACGAAAACCTACTTCGTTGTGGCCGCGAGGGTGAAGTTCGCGAACTGGAAAGTGCCGTAGTGGCCATCCGCGTAGGTCGCTTGCATGCGGTGCGGCATCATGCGGCCTTCCACGGGGCGGTAGTCGCCGAAGTAGACTTCGCAGGGGTCTTCGTTGTCTTGCGTCCGCAGTTCGAAGCCGAGCAGTTTGCCGTCCTTTTGGCCGAAGAACCACTTCGTGAGGAACGGGCCATGGCGCGAGTTGATCACTTCGCAATCCACCCGGCGTTCCGCGAAGCTCTTGTCCTTTTCCCCCTGCGGCACCGGCGGGTAGAAGGGCTCGACGCCGCCGTGGAGGAACTCGGAAAAGCCCGCTTCCCCCTGGGTCATGAGCCGATGCCAGACGTACATGGCCGGCAACAGGCCCCCGCTGAATTCGGGCTTCTTGAGAGCGCCCGCATCTTGCCCGGCTTTGAGCGGATACAGGTCGTAGTCGAAGGCTTCGATCGAGAGCTTGATGTAGGGCTCGGAGTTCTTCCCGTCGTCGCTCTTCTTCTCGTCGATGGTCAGCGTCGTCTTGCTGTCGGTGTTCAGCTTTTTGAGGCGAACGTTGCCCTGCATGGTCCAGGCGCCGCCCACGGGAGCGAAGTCGCCGTTCTTCTTCATCGAGGCAAGCAGGCGAGCCTTTTCGATCTTGTTGAAGTAGTAGTTGGCAAACCCCGACTTCGCTTCGTAAAGCTTGGCCGCCGGGCCCTGAGGGACCAAGTTTTTGATGGCGACGAGCTTCTTGGGGTCGCCGTCCTGAACCTTCGTTTTCTCCTCTTCAACCACCTTCCGCTGCACGCCCATCAGACGAGCCAGGATTTCCTTGCGCCCCTTTTCGTTGCGATATTCAAGCGGCACGCGCCAGCCTCGGGGGTAGAGGCCTAGCACATTCTTGTAGTGGTTGACGCTCGTCACCATGCGGCCGCCGAACGACACGAGTTCGTCGTCGAAATCCAGTCCGCGGCGAGCCACGTCCGAATCTTCGAGGATCGAAGTGACCATCATCTTGCCCAGGCCCGTGCCTTCGGTCTGCGTCGTCACCAGGGCGCCGAGGCTGGCATGATCGGTGTCGATGCCGGCCTTCAAATGGCCCATGAAGTTCTTGATCTGGTTGATCGAAATGGCGTAGCCGACGCCCGAATTGATGCGGCTTCGTTTGTCGAACGAACCGCGGCCATTGATGCCGATCAGTTCGCCCTTCATGTTGAAGAGCGGCCCGCCGGAGTTGCCGGGATTGATCGAGGTGTCGATCTGGATGCAGTCGGTGTATTCGAGGAGCACGCCAGCGGGATACTGATAACGATGCACGCCGCTGACGAGGCCGAAGGTGACCGTGGGGGTGAAGTCGGTCGCGAGCAGGAACGGGTTGCCCATGGCGATGGACCAGTCCCCTTCGTGAACCGTGTCGCTGTCTCCCATCGTCGCCGTCGGGAACTGGTCCCCTTCCTTCTTGGGAAGCAGCTTGATGAGAGCGACGTCGCCGACCTTATCGAGCCCGACGAGGACGGCGTCATACAGCACGCCGTTGGGCAGGCCGCATTCCATCGTGGGGCCGGTGGGCTGCACGACGTGGAAGTTGGTGAGGGCGTAGCCGTCGTCGGAGATAAGAACGCCGGTGCCGCCGCCACGCCCGCCCTTGGCGAAGATCGCGACGACGGAAGGCTTTGCCTTCTCGATGACGGCGACTCGATCCGCCTGCGATTTCAGCACGTCGTTTTGGGCGCGGGCCGAACCGGCGACGAAGCCGGCCAGCAGCGACAGAGCAATAAGGATACGCATGAGGTGCTTCCGCAGCGGAAGGAGGTTCATTGGCTGACTCGGGCGTCCGCAAAGGTCACATGGTCGTGAAGATCGAGCGGGTTCTTGGAACGGACGACGATGCGAAGGATCGACACATCCTTCACATTCACCGACACGGGCCGAAGTCCCTTGGCGGTGATTTCTTCGGAGTAGCGTTTTTCGCCGTCGCAGTAGATCGTCACCTCGGCCTGGCTTTCGCCGCCGGTGCGGGCGTCCACGCCGAGAAAACCCTTCAATTCCTTGTACTTGCCTTCGAGGTTGTATTCGACTTCGGTGTACGCATGCATCGACAATCCCTTCGGATACGCCCGATCGAGGAAGATCGGCTCGCCATCGAGATTGACGTCCTTCTTAAGACGAACAGGCAGGCCGATCGCTGACTTCTCGACCAGTTTTGCGGGTTCCAGGTCGGAGAGGAAAGCCAGCTTGCCGCGCTGGAAGTCGAGCTTGGCGACCTTTTCCAACGGCAGCGACAAGTCGGTCGCATAGAGCGTCTTCACCTGCAGGGGGCCGTTGTCGAGCTTCAGTTTGAGTGCCTGAAAGACGTTGCCGTCGCGGTCGATGATCTTCGCGATGGGGGATTCGGCCGGTGCATCGGGCCGCCAAAAGACCAGGCCATGCAGCTTTTCGAGCGGAACGCCGATGGCGTCGGCGCCTTCGCGCTTGAACTGGATCGTTTTGCCCTCGGCATCCGCTTCGCCGAGGTTGCCTTCGAGCGGGTTGAGGATGCCGTCCCGATTGACGACGATGCGGTCGCCGCGGATTTTTTGGGTCGAGATCGGTTCCCACTTCTTCAAAAGTTCCGCGTTGTTGGCTTCACGCACGATCTGCGTCACCGCGGCGATCGGCAGTTGCACTGGGACGCCCGTGGTCAGGGTTGCATCGAGCGAGCCCTTCTTGATGCTCCACGAGGTGCAGCGAAGGGTACTGTCGTCGGTGAGGCGGATCAGCGAATAGGTCGTTCCGGCCGCGACCGGTTGGACCTGGGCGACATCGACCCACAAGGTCTGCGCGATGGGCGTGGCGACCGGGCCGGCGTCGCCTTTGAAGACGATCTCGGTGTCGTTGATCGATTGCAGTTTGCCGGTGACGTTTTTGCCGAGCCCTCGCAATTCGTCGGCCACCGCGAAGGCGCCGCAGGCGAACAGCAAGGAGAGCAGGACGAATCGACGGAGCATGAAGAAACCTCGGACTTCTTCGTGGGAACAAGTTTATTGACTTGTTCGAAATCAAGACCGACAAGTTAGATAAACTTGTCGCCACGAAAACCTGCGGGCTGAAACCACCGGAGAAGGTGGCCTCAGCCCGAAATCGACGCCGTTCGGCGGGCGAACGGCGTCTTGGAACGCGTTATTTGCGGCTCTGGGCGTTGGCCAAGTTGCGGAAGTAGTTCTCGATCGCCTCGCGATGGCGAGCCGGCAATCCCTGGGTCATTTCCTGGAGAGCACGGTTCTGTTCGCGAGGAGGCAGCGAGCCCCAGTTTTCGACGAGCTTCTTCAGCTTGGCCTGGTCCACGTTGCCGGTGCCCGCTCCACCTGCCGCGGCGCTGTCGGTTGCGGGCGAGGAAGGATTGGTGCCGTTCGGCGGACCGCTGCCCGGTTGGCCGGGGCCCGGAGGACCGCTGGCGGGGCAGGAACCGTCGTTCGGATCTTTGCCGTCCTTTGGATCGCCCGGAGGGCCAGGGGGCTTCGGCTTGTTCTTGTTTTCCATCTCCTTGATGAGTTCGTCGAGGCGAGCGACGACTTCCTTCTGGAGCTTCTGCGTCTGCGGGCCGCCGCGAGCGAGTTCGAGGCGACGTTCGACGTTTTCCATCTTGCGGGCGACCGCGCTCAGGTCTTTTTCTTTCCAGAGCTGCATGTCGATCAGCATGAGGGCCGAAACGGTGCGATACCGTTCCGGGGCGCCGGTCACGTCTTCGATCAGGCGAATGATCGCCTTGCGGGCCTCGTCCTTGCGGAGCAGGGCGTGTTCGCTGACGGCCTTGTGGAAGAGATACGCGGCCGGATCGACGACTTGTTCAGGGGTCGTGATCTTGAGGGCCTCGACCGCTTCCTCATGGACTCGGCGATTCGACAATGCTCGGCCGTAGACCAGAGCGAGATTCGCCTTCACGAAGGCGTTCTTTTGGGTCTTGATGACGTCGGGAACCGCCGTCGGGGCGGGAGCCTGCGGGTTCGACGCTTCGGCCAGCGCCTGGCTGACGGTCGGGTCGAGGGCCAGCGTGCGGGTCACCTTCTCGAGGACGGTGATCTCCGACTTCCAGATCGCATCCACGGCTTGCTGCGTGGCGGCGTCGGTCTTGCCGACTTCCTTGAGCCATGCCTCAGCCTGGGTGCGAGCCTTGGCCGCGGCCATGGTTTCGAGCCCGCCGAAGGACGGACGCGAGGTTTCGGCCCCGGAGACGGTCCCTGCCGCGACCAGCGCGGCAACCGCCAGGGTCATGAAATGCTTCGTCACTTGTTATCCCCCTTCGCGATGCGATTGGTGATGTCGTAAATGCGTTCCTGACGTTCCGCGATGGTGTTCAAATCCCGGCGGAGATTCGGGTCGGTTGCCTGTTCCTTGCCCTGCTCGATGTTGCGTGCGATGCTCGTCGTCCGCGTGTTCACACGGATCTGCATCGAACGGATCATCTTCAGCTCGGCGATCTGATCCAGGAGCTTCTGATCCTGGGGCGGAGGCGTCGGGCCGGGCGGGCCAGGAGGAGGACTCTTCTTGTCTTCGAGTTCCTGCTTGGCCTTCTTGAGGGCATCGATCATCTCCTTGAGGGAGGCGATGATGTCCTTCTCGATGTCCTGCGTGAGGTTGCCGACGTCGGCCGCGCCGAGGCGGCGTTGGACCGACTTCATGTCCTCGCGGACCTGCTGGAACACCTCGGGGAAGGCGACGGCCGACCCTTCGGCTTCGAGCATTTCGATGGCCTTCGAGGCTTCGAGCACGATCTCGCCTTCACGATCCGAGAGACGCAGGGCATCCTGCTTGTTCTCGCGGGTCGTCTCGTTCTTCGGGTTCTCGGCGATCGACTTCGCCACGCCTTCGGTGCCGGCGAGGACTTCGATCTGCATGGCGAGCATCTTTTCGCAACGGGCCTGAAGAGCGGCCAGCAGTCGTTCGAGTTCTTCCTCGCGCACCTGGCGAAGGAGGTCTTCGAGCTTTTTCTTGGCGTTCTCTAGGTCGCGGACCGCTCCGCCTTGCTTGTCGCCTGCATCCTTGTTCTTGCCGCCAGCGATGTTGTCTTCGGCTTCTTTTTGCTTGTAGTTGCCGTCTTCGATCTGCTTCTTGCCGGGGGTCTTGTCGGCTTGTTGGCCCGGAGGAGGAGACTTGCCGCTATCGCCGCCCTTGGCTCCGGACTGCGGAGGACTCTTTTGGCCGCCGCTGTCTTTAGCAGAGCTTTCGCCGCCTTCGCCAGCCTTGGCTTCGCCCTGCTTGGCTTCGCCGCCTTCTCCACCCTTGCCCGACTTGGCTTCGCCGGACTTGCCGTCGCCCCCCTTGCCGGATTTGCTGTCCTTGGCTTCGCCGCTTTTGGCCTCGCTACCCTTACCGGACTTGGCTTCAGCCGAGGGCTTGCCTTCGCCAGGTTTGCCGTTCTTCGGTTCGCCGCCGGCCTTCGGTTCGCCAGCCTTTGCTTCGCCCGACTTGCCGGCGCCTTCTTTGGCTTCGCCGGACTTGCCTTCGCCAGACTTGGGAGCGCCTTCTTTGCCGTCGCCGCCCTTACCTTCTTTGCCTTCGCCCGACTTGCCTTCGCCGGACTTGCTGTCTTTGGCTTCGCCGCCCTTGGAGGCGCCTTCTTTGCCGGAGCCGTCTTTGGCTTCGCCCGACTTCGCTTCGCCGGACTTCCCCTCGGCTCCTTCCTTGCCGCCTTCTTTTCCTTCCTTGCCTTCGCCCGACTTGGCTTCGCCTTGCTTGCCTTCGGCTCCTTCTTTGCCGCCGTCTTTGGCTTCCCCGGCCTTGGCTTCACCCGACTTGCCGGTGTCTTTGCCTTCGCCGTCTTTGCCCTTGCCCTTGGCTTCCTTGGCGTTGCCCTTCATGTTCTTGGCTTCGCCCCCCTTGCCGTCGAGTTCCTTGAGGAGCTTCTCGGTTCGGTCGGTGACGGTCTTCTGGTTCTTGCCGAGTTCGTTCTTGTCGGTTTTGCCGACTTCGGTCTGAGCCTGGACGATCTTCTGATTGTGGATGATCGCTTCCAGTTCCTTGATCTGTTCCCGCAGTCGCTTGCCTTCCTCGGCCAGCTTGGACACCCGGCTATCTTCCTTCAGCAGCTTCACGAGTGCCTGAAGGTCATTTGCCAACTGCGTCGAACGATCGGCCGCCGCCTTGATTTCGGGGAGGCTGCCGAGGTTCTTGTGCTTGAGTTGTTCGACGATCGCGTCGAACTGGACGCCGATTCCCTTGGTACGGGATTCGTCGAGCACCTTGCCGAGCACGACGGCTCGGTCCTTGTCTTCCTGTTTCGGGCTGCGCTCGAGCCGATACTTCAGCTTGAGCAACGCCTGCTCGAACTCGGCAAATTGACGGGCGAGGATCTGCTCGCGGAGGGCGAGATCTTCGCGCAGCTCCGCGGCACGGTCCGCTTTTTTGTCGGTTTTTTGCGGTTCTTGAGCGTGGGACGCCAGGACGAAGGTCAAGGCGGCCAAGCCGAACATCGCACCAAAGATGTTGCGAGCCTTCATGAACAATTCCCTCTCCGAATGCTCTGCTCCGGTCTGGAGATATGGAGAGCCAAAGCGGTGCCGGCACACGGCGACCTCACCCTTTATGACGAGACGCCCTGACCAAGCCAACACCTTTCCGACGATTCAGACCAAGTTTGGGATGAAAACAGGGCGCAAGCGAGCGCAAAATGGGAAATAATATGGACGTTTTAACGCGATCTGTCGTTCGCATTCTAGGACTCGGTACCGTTTTCGGCCCGTTTCGGTGACGAAACCAGCATGCCGCTAGGAACGATACTCTCTTCCCAACAAAGACTTGTAGCGATTTGCTAGTCCCATTTCGGTTCCATGTCGTCCCTGCTGGCTTGAGACGAGTAAGTAGTTGGCCACAGCTGGATGGTTTGACGCCGTATGTCGGCCGTTGCGGCACGGTCTGCGACCGTGCCGCACGGCCCGACCGAAGTCTCCATGAATCGCCCGAAGGCATCGTCCGCATCCGCGGTCGAAGCCTTCAATCGACCACAACCACGGATTGCGCGTAGAGCACCGAACGCGACGGTCTTCATCCGTGCGTTCCATGTCATCGGTGGTTCATGTTTTTCCCGTCTTGGGGGCGATTTGGGTTGGTGTTTCATGGAGGCCATCGGCCCGAGACCATGCGACCAAGGGGGTCTACATGAATCGCCAAAGAAAATGAACCACGGATGACACGGAGCGCACGGATGAAGACCGTCGCGTTCGTGTTTGCCCGTGCGATCCGTGGTTGCCGTCGATCCGTGGTTTCGACCGCGGACGATGCTTGCGGGCGCTTCCTGGATACCTTCGGTCGGGCCGTGCGGCACGGTCGGAGACCTTGCCGCAACGGCGGCACAACGGGAACGGCCCTGCGACTGGCTTCTTCAATTCCAAGTCACCCTAGCGTGCGACATGCAAAGCAGGTAACATCGGGCCTTGGACCGATCCAGCTAACGTCCCCAACATGAGGTAACGACCGTGGGCAAGGGCAACAACTCGCAGAGCAAAGAGAAGAAGAAGCCGAAGAAGGACGCCAAGGCCGCCGCGGGGAAGGCCGCCGCTCAGTCAAAGAAGAAGTAAGTCGCAAGGAAGTTCAGGGAGCGTTCGAGGAACGCTCCCCTTTCTTCACCGGTCTAGCGCATTTCACCCAGGCGAGTTCTCGCCGACTGCCTCTCCTGTTTGGCTTCCCCCCGCATCCAAAAAACGCTCCGCCACGTCTAGTTCATGGGGTCTCTTGCCAAGAGGATGCATCATGAAAAAGCTAGCCGCAATCGTCGTTGGTCTCGTGTTTCACCAGCAATTCCCGGCGTGGGTCGGAGAAGTCCCCTGATCTTCCTGTTTTATTGCCTAGATCGGTTGCGGCGC
>JAIEPT010000036.1 GCA_019748295.1 Gemmataceae bacterium
GAGGTAAGCGGCAGCGAACCACGCGATCGCATGGCATTCATCCGCTTGCCTCTCGCGGAGCGAGAGGGCTACATAGGCTTAAATAATGACCAGAAGGCGAATTTCAACGACGCCGACAAAAATGAACCTCACCGACTTCTATGTAGCCCTCTCGCTCCGCGAGAGGTAAGCGGCAGCGAACCACGCGATCGCATGGCATTCATCCGCTTGCCTCTCGCGGAGCGAGAGGGCTACATAGGTTTAAATCTCGGTCCCATCCGGCACCACGGCGCCCTTCGGAATCACAATGATCCCGTCGCGGATCACGTAGTTCGGGCCCTCGGCGTTCTTCGCGCCCGACTTGTTGATGATCTTCACATTACGCCCGACCTGGCAGTCCTTGTCCAGGATCGCATTCTCGATGATCGAATTGTCGCCCACCCCGAGATGCGGGATGCCGCGACGTTCGTTCTCCGTCTTGTCGCTCTCCGATTCGTAATAGTCGGCTCCAATCAGCACGGAGTTCTTCAGCGTCACGTTCTTGCCGATGAACATGCGGACGCCGACCACGCAATGCGTGATGGTCGTCCCGGCCCCGATGACGCAGCCGTCGGCGATCAGGGCGTCGTCGAGCGTGGCCCCCTGCACGCGCGAAGCCGGGAGATATCGCATGCGGGTGAAGATCACTCCCCCGGGCTTGTGGAAATCGAAGGGCGACTTCTCGCTGCACAAAGCCAGATTCGCCTCGTGGTACGACTTGATCGTCCCCACGTCTTCCCAGTAGCCGTCGAAGAAGTGGGCCTGCACGTGCCGGGTCTTGATGCTCTGCGGGAAGATCTCGTGGCCGAAATCGGTGGCGTTGGGTTGCTCGTTGAGCAGCGAAACCATCGCTTCGCGCGTGAACAGGTAGATGCCCATGCTCGCCAGGTAATTGCGCCCCTGCGCTTTGATGCCGCGCTGTTCGATCTGTTCCGTCGGCGTGAAGAGCGGCTTAAGCAGCTCCGCCTTCTTCGGCTTCTCGACGAAGTCGATCACCTTGCCTGACGCGTCGAGTTGCACGATGCCGAATCCCGTCGTCTGCTCGGCGGCCACGGGGAGCACGCCGATGGTGACGTCCGCTTTCGATTCGCGATGCGTCTTCAGCAGTTCGCTGTACTCCATGCGGTACAGCTGATCGCCGGAAAGGATCAGAACGTCGGTGCAAGGATCGTCGAGGATGTAGCGGATGTTCTGCCGAACGGCGTCGGCCGTGCCCTGATACCAGTCGGAGGCTTCGTTGGTCTGTTGGGCGGCGAGGATTTCGACGAAGCCGCGGCTGAAGGGGTCGAACTTGTACGTGTTGGCGATGTGCCGATGCAAGGAAACGCTGAGGAATTGGGTGAGCACATAGATGCGGTTGAAGCCCGCGTTGATGCAATTGCTGATCGGGATATCGATGAGTCGATATTTGCCGCCGATCGGCACCGCAGGTTTGCTGCGGAGCATGGTGAGTGGGTACAACCGCGATCCCCGGCCTCCGCCGAGGATCAAGCTGAGAACGTCGCGTTGCATAGGTTCGGTCCGTGGGGGTTGGGGCCGCTCCTACCTTATCAAGCGTCGCGTGCGGAAACATCCAAAAATCGCCCGCGTTGTTTGTGGGGCCGGCTCCCCTCTCCCCTCTGGGGAGAGGGGCTGGGGGGTGAGGGGCGAAAACGGTGCACAATCGTGATGTTCTGCACCAAGCCCCACCGTAAGCGCAGCGCACGGTGGGGATCAGACCGCAGTCTGGATCCCCAGGGTGCGCTGCGATTACCCTGGGGCTTGACCTCTCACCCCAACAGAGACAGGGCAATCCGAGAGGATGCGTCCGCGCCGGACCAGGATGTCCGACCCGTCGGCCACGACGGCGGAATGGCAAGGTCCACGCAGTGCCTGCGCGAAGGCCGCGCCGTAGTAGGGTTCGACGTTGCCTTCCATCGCCGCGGTTTCGGGAATCCACACGTTCCAGGACGGATGCTCCACCTGATATTCCGCGGTCGTTCCGTCGCGCCGCAGCGTGTAGCCCCAGTAATGCTCGAGGATGAACTCGGGCAGGGTTCCAGGCGTCAGCGGTGTTGGGCTCCCCGCGAAGGTGGCGGTGAGTCGGCACGGGCTGCCGCCGTCCCATGCGTATGAGACCCGGCCTGAGGTTTCTGGTTGCGGCGGCTGCACCTCGCTTCGCATGGAAACGGTGCGGTAATTCTCGTGATAGATCCAATTCGCAACCCATGCCACCATGCGCTTGGGCACCATCTCGCGGATGAAGACGACGCCGCGGCGCGTTTCGCCTTCCATCTCGCGTTTGACGTAAAACCGCAGGTTGACTTCGTCGAAATCGCGATGGCAGGGCACGCCGCAACCGAGAATGGAGGTCTTCAGAAAGCGGAAGCCGACGACGCTGACGAACGTGCGATCCTCGAACGAATCAATCTCAAGTCCCTTGGGCAGATAGGGACCGAGCAAGTCGGGATCGACTTCGTAGTTCAGCATCGCGAGCCAACGCCATTGCGCGGTCAAAAAGGGGCGTGGCGACGGTTCTTTCGGCATGATGTCGGCAGACATGACGGACCTCGAAAACGGCGAGGCGAATCTGTCTTCGCCAACCGCGAATCGAGGCTCAGCATAACCCCGCACCCGCCGGCATTTCCATGCGAAATCAGCGGATTTCGCTTGCAGGGCTGCGATGCGTCGGGAAAGCTGAATCGGTCCCCCTCCTTCGGAAGCACCGCCATGACGAACCGCCGATCGTTCCTCGCCCAATCCGCCGTCGCCGCTTCCGCTGCGATGGCAACGCAAGCATCCGCCGCGGATGAGAAGAAGGAGCCTGAGGCGCCGGCGCTGTCGATCGTCGATCCGCATCTGCACCTTTGGGATTTGAGCCGATTGCGCCTGCCCTGGATCACGAAGGAATCGCCGCTGGCTCGCAGCTTCGTGATGAAGGATTACCTCTCCGCGATCGATGGCCTGAATGTGGTGAAGGCCGTCTACATGGAAGTGGACGTCGAACCCGCGCAGCAGAAAGCGGAAGCGGACTTCGTCCTCGATATCTGCCGGCAGAACAACACGCCGATGAAGGCGGCCGTCATCTCGGGTCGGCCCGCCTCGGATGAGTTCCGCAAATACCTGGAGAGCTTCCAGGGAAATCGCCATCTCAAGGGCGTGCGGCAAGTGCTGCACACGGCCGCAACGCCGGCGGGGTTCTGTTTGCAGCAAAACTTCGTCCGCGGCATCCGCATCCTGGGCGAGATGGGCCTCAGTTTCGATCTTTGCATGCGGCCCGCCAACTTGGGCGACGCCGTGAAGCTGGTCGAAGCCTGCCCCGGGACTCGCTTCATCCTCGATCACTGCGGCAACGGCCCGGTCTACGCCCGAGATCGCGTGCAATGGCAGCGCGACATGGAACGCCTCGCCCGCATCGATCGCGTCGTCTGCAAAATCTCCGGCGTCATCGTGCAGGCGGAAGGCCGCCGCGATTGGAAGGCGGACGACCTGGCGCCGGTCATCAACCATTCGCTCGTCACCTTCGGCCCCGATCGCGTGATGTTCGCCGGCGATTGGCCCGTCTGCACGCTGGCCGCGTCGTATCGACAATGGGTGGACGCATTGAAGTCGATCGTCCGCGAGCGAACGCGCGAACAGCAGAGGAAGCTGTTCCACGACAATGCGATCCGCGTCTACGGGATCTAAGACAGCAGACAAAGCAGAATAATCGAAGGCAGAGAAACAGAACGACAAGAGAAGAAGCGGCCCGCAGGATTGGTTCCGCCATCTATCATTCTGTTTCTCTGCCTTTCATTATCCTGCTTCCTATTATCCTGCTTTGTCTTCACGCCTGAACCGATCGAGCCGAGTCGGCGTTCTGCTGCGCTCTCGTCGATGCCGAGCTGGCACGGCTCAGTAGCCGTTGCAAATCGCTGAAGCCGATGATGGCGGCAAGGCAATCCCCGGCCGCAAGAGTCGCGTCTTGCATCTGCGCGGCGCCGGGTTTCGGCTCGCCGGCGAGTCGCAAGGGAATGAGGCCGAAATCCACTTCGAGGGAGCGGACGGAACGACCGAGCAGATGGAAGTCATCGGCTTGCAGCGTCAGTTCCACCGCCGCGAAAAGCTTGCCCTCGATCAACATGACGCCGCGGAGCCGATCCCCGAACAGGGCGGCGACGAACGCGGGGGCGGCGAGTTCGGGGATGGAGAGAGCCAGTCGCACATCAGCAGTTTCGCGAAGCGTTCGGGCGAGTTGCGGGTCGATGAGGCGGAGAACCACACGGAGCGTTGGTTCCAGTTCGCGGGCCAGGAGCACGATCTCGAGATTGGCGAGTTCGTTGTTGGTGGCCGCGATGAGCGCGAGCGAAGTCGGCGCGTTCGCCTGGCGAAGCACCTCGCGCACCGTGGCATCGCCGATGACGACGGCAGCGCCCAACCGTCGGGCGGTGGCGACGAACGGATTGTCGCGGTTGCGTTCGATCGCGACGACCGAACGGTTCTGCCGAATCAAGTCCTGCACCACGCGAAAGCCGACGTTGCCCAACCCGCAAACGACGACATGGCCTCGTTCCGGAATCCGCCTCGCCTCAAGCGCGGCGCCGAGATTGGCGCGGATCAAGTAGTTGGTGATGATCGCGGTGAACGATGCGGTGAGCGCGACGCCGATCAGGCGAAGCATGCTGACGAACGCCTTCTGCCAAGAGCCGGGTTCGACGTCGTTTCCCTGCATGTCCGCCCCGGTCGCGATGAGGCTGACGGTGCGGTAGAAAGCGTCGATGATGGTGTCGTTCTTCATGCCGAAGTGAAAGACGAAGACGCTGACCGCAATCACGATCGCAAGCGTCGACGCCGCGATTTTCACGGGCAGTTCGACGTCGCCGAAAAGCCGGCGTACCGCTCGAGCTTGGCGTCGGATCCATCCTGCCCAGCGCGGTTCCCCCGCGTCCCCCCCGGTTCCCAGCCAACGCTGGATCGCCTCGGTCGGCCCCGCCGCGGCAATGCGATCACCCGCGGCAATGCTCGCGTGTTGAGAAATCCCTGCCGCGTTGAGGTGAGCAATCGGTTGCAGGCCGATGGACCGAAGCGAAGAAGGGAGCTGGTTCACGAGAGGAGAACCCGGCTCGATCGTTCGTTCCGCCACCTGGAAGACGGCGCCGTCCGCGAGCGTGAAGGCGCCGAGCGCCGCGCCTGTAAGCGCGATGCGCGAAAGGATGGGGGCGGTCAGTTGCGAGGTCGATAGAGCGGAGACGCGACCGGCGAGCGGACCTAGCCTGCCGATCAGCGTGGGGTTGAACATGCGGACGACGATCGGAATATCGGCTCGCGCTCCAGCGATAGTGAGTGCCGTCGAGAGATTGGCGAGATCGTCGCTGGAGAGAATCAGGACACCCTTCGCTCGATCCAGACCCGCCTGCCTTAGCGTTTCGAGATCGCGATAATCGCCGCGGATCGCAGGGGCGCCGCGAAGCAGGGGATCGGCCGGATCGACCTTGAAGTCGATGACCGCCGCCTTCATTCCGGCCGCTTGCAGATAATCAAGCACGCGGGCGCCGACACGCCCCAGGCCGCACACGAGATAGAAGTCGTCCATTGGGGGGAGCCCTCCCGTCGCATGGGCCGCGGAACCGCAGACAGCCTACTGCATCGCGGTTCCCCTCACCAAGCATTTCGCCGCCTGTGCCTCAATATTGCCGTGTCCCTCGCTTAGGGCTTTCACAAGTCCGCCTCCTCCGCGACCTAATTCTCGAGGGCGCAATTCATTCAGGCGGACGGACAGGGAACGCTGAAAGCGCTCCCCAGCAAAGCCCAGGGTTGGCGACCAACGGAAGCCAACCCTGGGTACAAGGACCAATAAAACCATGAACCCTGAAGGGGTTCCCCAGGGCGGCTCGCCCAGGGGCGGCTCGCCCAAGGGCGGCTCGCCCAAGGACGTTCCTCGCGAAACCTGATGCGTCCTCGTGAGCTCTTTCAGTGCTCATGACTGGTACGGTTGTCGAACCCAGGGTCGGCTCCCGGCGGTCGCAGACCCTGGGCTTTGCTGGAGAACGCTTTCAGCGTTCGCGGTCGGTTCGTCCGTCCGAACAAGTACTGCCTCACCAAATCTCTCTGCCCGATTTTCTCGCTTGACATCTCAGTCATTCTGTCTTAGCATCATGCAAGACATTACGTCTGAGGACTCCGAACATGGCTCGCACGCCCCAGGACATTACCGACGCGGAGCTTTCCGTGATGCAGGTTCTTTGGGACCATGGCCCCGCGCCGATTCGCCGCATCGCGGATGCGCTGTACCCCGAAGGCCGCACCTCGCAGTACGCGACGGTGCAGAAACTGCTCGAGCGGCTCGAGGAAAAAGAGTGCGTCCGCCGCGATCGCTCCGCCGCGATCCATCATTTCTCGGCCGTCGTCGGTCGTGACGAACTCGTTGGCCGTCGGCTGCAAGCGGTCGCGGAGAAATTGTGCGGCGGCTCGTGGACGCCGCTGCTCACGCATCTCGTGCAGCACCGCAAGCTGTCGGCGAACGAACGGCAGGCCTTGCGAAAGCTGGTCGAAGACTTGGATGCCGGCAAGCGAAAGGAGCGGTCATGATTCGCTTCTTCGAGATTGTGGTCGCGAACCTCGCGGTGGCGTCGCTGCTGGCCGTGATCGCCGGGTCCGCGGGGCGATGGCTGAAACGGCCCGCCCTGACGCACGGCCTGTGGATGCTGGTGCTCGCGAAAATGATCACGCCGCCGCTGATCGGCGTGCCCGTTCTGTTTCCCGCGGCGGAATCCTCTGACGTTCCGAATCATCGAATGGTTGCGGAAATCCCAAAGCAAGCCGATCCGCGTGAGGAGTTCGGGGATCTGAATCTGGATTCGCTTCCGAACCTGGATTGGAACGAGATCTTTGACGGTGCGATGGCGCCTTTGGACGTGATCCCGGCCCCCGAGCGAATTGCCGAGCATGCCATTGAAGCCCCCGTTCCGCCTGCCGTACCTATCGATTGGGCAAGCCGATGTCTCATTAGCCTCGCAGCGGTCTGGGCTGCGGGTTCGGTCGTGTGGTTCGTTGCGGCCTGGGTGCGGCTTCGACGGTTTGCCGCCTGCGTCAACCGCGGCCTGCCTGCCTCGGCCGACTTGCAAACGCGAGTCGGCGAGTTGGCCGATCGGCTCGGCGTCGCGCCGCCTTCGACGGTGCTTTTGCAAGGCGTCGTGTCCCCCATGCTGTGGGTACGAGGTTTTGCCGGTCGTTTGATCCTTCCCGCGGAACTGCTGCCGCGTTTGGCGGGACAGCAAGGCGACGCGTTGCTCCTGCACGAACTCGCTCACTGGAAGCGTGGCGACCACTGGGTTCGCCGACTCGAAATGCTCGTCCTCGGCGTGTACTGGTGGTGCCCGCTCGCGTGGTGGGCCAAGTCGCGCATCGAGGAATGCGAGGAAGAATGCTGCGACGCCTGGGTGGTTTCCACCTTCCCGGATGCCGCCGGCGATTACGCCCTCGCCCTGGTCGAAACGCTCGATTTCCTGGCCGATTCCTGCCCCGCACTGCCCCCCACGGCAAGCGGACTGGGCCGGCTCACCTCTCTGCAAAGGAGACTGACGATGATCGTTCGAGGTCCGTTCCCTCGTGCTCTGACTGTCGGCGGCGCCCTGGCGTTGCTCGGCGTCGGCGCCTTGCTGTTGCCGCTCGCTCCCTCGCGAGCCCAAACGCCGGAGATTCAGAAGCAGATCGAAAAGGCCCTGGTCGAACTCGCCCAGGATCAGAACCCGCCTCGCAAGGAAGGCGATCGCCCTAAAGATGGCGACCGCCCCAAGGAAGGCCCACGCGACGGCGACCAACCCAAGAAGGGGCCGCGCGATGGGGACCGGCCGAAGAAGGGAAACAATCAGAATAACGGAAACAACGAAGGCAACGGAAACAACGAAGAGAACGGCCAATTTGGCCGCAACGACGGCGATCCGCCGCGGAAAGGTCCGCGTAAGGGCGATAGTCCGAGGGAGCCGCGTAAGGACGGCGATCGGCCGCAACCGGGGGGCAATCCCGAAGTCCGCGAGTTGATGGAGCAGCTTCGCACTCTCGAAGCGGAAGTCGAGCGCGCCCGTGCCGACACCGAGCGAAAGATGCGGATGCTGATGGAAGTTCGTCGCCGAGTGATGGACCTGCAGGAAGGGGGCGGCCCCGATCGCAAGGAATTCCGTCCCCCGGTGGTTGGATCCGATACGGAACGCCGGTTGGGCGAACTCGAACGCAAGATGGACATGATCCTGCGAGCGCTTCGCCGCGACAGCGTCAGCCCCATGCCGCCGCTCCCCCCGGCTTCACCGGTCCCGCCTCGCACCGACCGCAAGGAGGGGCCTCCCCCGCCGCCGCGTAAGGAAGGCGGCCCGCGTCGCGAAGGCGCGTTCGACATCGAGGTTGAGATCAAGCGGTAGGACCGGGTCGAATCTTTCTCCGACGAAGCGGACCGGAAGGCAAACCCTCCGGGCCCGCTTTCGTTTTCATGCGAAGCGCGGCGTCGCGGATCCGGTGGTGTCGCTGCGCTCAACCACCGGACGCGGTTGAGCGTGGCGACACCACCGGATCGGCGACGCCTCCGCCGCCTACGATAAGCGGGGCAGGGGTTCCGCTTTTCCGAGGCATTCATGACGCAGCTTGCTTATCTCGACGTCGCGAAAATGATCGATCATTCGATGCTTCAGCAGGTGCTTACCGATGCCGAGATGGAGGCGGGCTGCAAACTGGCGGCGGAGTATCAAGTCGCTTCGGTCTGCATCAAGCCGTACTACGTGCAACGGGCGGCTCGACTTTTGAAGGGAACGGACGTCCGCGTGGGCACCGTCATCGGCTTCCCGCACGGCGGACACGTGACGCGAATCAAAGTCGCGGAAAGCGTCCAGGCCATCCGCGATGGGGCGGTCGAACTGGATATGGTCGTCAACATCGGCAAAGTGTTGTCGCAGGACTGGGATTACGTGATCGACGACATCAAAGCGGTCGTGGACACCGCCCATGCGGCCAAGGCGATCGTGAAAGTGATCTTCGAGAACTGCTTCCTGCAGGACGAGCACAAGATCGCCCTCTGCAAAATCTGCGGCGAAGTGGGGGCTGATTTCGTGAAGACGTCCACGGGTTACGGCCAAACCGGCGCGACCGATGAAGACTTGCGTCTCATGCGTCAGCACGCTCCAGCACACGTACAAGTGAAGGCGGCGGGGGGCGTGAGGAACTTCGAGCGCGTCTTGGAGGTTCGCAAGATCGGCGTGACGCGCATCGGCGCGACCGCGTCGAAGGGCATTCTCGATGAATGCAAAGAGCGACTTCGATAGAGTGGGCCGGTCGTTTCCCAGACGGTCTCCGCTTAACTTAGAGGTCGTTTCGGACCCGGCGGAGATTTGGGAGGGCGAGGCGGGCGAGGCTCCTGCAGAGCCGGTGTTGCGGAAAACCCATCGCAAATTCGACGTTTGAGACAGGGACCAATGTACCCTGCGGTTCGGGCAGGAGCGTCGCCCGCCTCGCCCTCCCAAACTCCCGCCATGCTTTTGAAACCATCTCGCTGGCAATTGGCATGACATCGCCGCGATGACAGCGATCCGATGTTGGGCGAACCCGTTATTTTGTTCTCGTTCCTATTCGAAATTCGTGACCTATAGTTGCGCATCGCACGTAACCGCCGGCAGGCGACGGGAGTGGTCATGCTTGCATCGCTGAAGAAAGCCGCCTTTGATCCGACCGACAGCACGGCGCTGCAGGCTCCGCGGGCTTTGCTCGCGTCCGTGGCGGCTTTGGGCCTGGATGTGTCGATCTTTCTAAGCTCGATGCACTACCTCCAGTGGAACTGGTTTGCCGCGGCTCTCACCGGCTATTTGGCGGGCGTTGTCTTGCAGTATGTGCTCTGTCGAGTCTGGGTCTTTTCCAACGCGGAGCAGCAAGGCGGATTTGTCTCGTTTGCCGTGCTGTCGCTCTTTGGCCTCGGCATCACCTGGTCGGTGTTGCAGGGGTTGCACGAAATGCTCGGCGTCCATCCGCTGGTCGCGAAGTCGGCGGCGGTGGGGTTGTCGTTTGCCTGGAATTTTTTGAGCCGAAAGTGGCTGCTCTTTCGCGCCGCTCCCGGGACGAACTCGTCGGCCGAACTGGATCTCGCCCCGTCCCAAACGGGCGCGGAATTGGCCTGATTGCGATCCTCCCCGATCGCGGCTGGGATGACTCGCCATGACCACGGATTCCCCGACGTGGATCGCGCGAGCTGTCGCCGGGGCGGACCGCCTCGCCGCACGGCCCTGGTCTTTGTTCGCCCTCGTCTTCTTCGTTCACATCCTCGCTCGCCCCTATGCGGGCATCACGCACGACGCACAGCTGTATGCGGGACAGACGCTGAACCGCATCGATCCGTCGCTGCTTTCAAGCGATCTCTTTTTCCAATACGGCTCGCAAGATCGCTTCTCGCTATTCTCGACGATTGCTGCTCCGTTAGTGCGATGGATGGGCCTCGAAACGGCCTTCTTCGCCCTTTATGTCGCATGTGATTTGTTGTTCGTCCTCGCAGCCATGCGGCTTTTGCGAACGGTGCTGCCTGGGGCGAGGCTCCATGTGCCGGCGCTGCTGCTCGTGGCGGCTTTGCCGATCGCTTATGGCGGGCAGCAATGTTTCCATGTGCACGAATCCTTCCTGACGCCGCGATTGCCGGCGACGGCGCTGGGCATGTTGGCGATGCAATGGGCATTGGATCGGCGCTGGGTCCGATCGCTTCTGTGCCTCGTCGTCGCGGCCTTGCTCCACCCGCTGATGGCGGCGCCTGCATGGGCGATGGCGGCATTGACAGGCCTAGGGCAATGGAAAGGCCCTCGAGCCGTTTTGGTCGTCGTGGGGACGTCGATGTTCGCTTTCGCCGCACTCGTTGCATCCGGTTTCGGAGAACGTGTCTTCGGCCCATTCGATGCTTCGTGGCGCGAGTCGGTGATGCAAGCAACGTCAGCCCATTTCCCGGAATATTGGTCGCTCAACGATTGGCTGCACATTGCATTGGCCATAGCTGCCGTGGTCGGGTTTGTTCTGTTGGAGCCCGATGCGGAACGACGTTGGTTTGCCGGCGCCATCGGCATGATCGGCATGGCGGGGGTGTTGGGCTCCATCGTCTTCAGCCAACTGCCGTTCGCGTTGCCCATGCAGATCCAGCCTTACCGCACCTTGTGGCCGCTCATGCTGATGAAGGCCCCGTTGTTATGGACATTCGCGGTCCGCGCGGCTGCATCGCAAAATGGCTGGGTTCGCTGGCTTTCGCCCATAGCCGTGGCGACATTCACGCTCCATGGATTCGCGTTCGCCGAATGGATGCTGCCGATCCTGCTTTGGCCCCTCGCCTTGCGCTGGACCGCGTCGGAAGGACGACGCGATCTTCCGGGCGGCCTCACGTTGAGTCTGCTTGTATCGGGCGCGGTGTTCGCCTTGCTGCCGCTCACCTATCTCGTCCCGCATTTCGAGAGCCTGCTTCGCGACTTCGATTTCCGGGCCTGGTATGGCCTCGCCGCAAGTACCATCCTTGGTTTGCCTCTGGTCCTTTTGCTGCTGCAAGTCCGCATCCGATCGGAAGCGTGTCTTGCTTGCGGTTCCATGTTGGCTTTAAGTTGGTTCCTGGTTCCCCATACCGAGGCATATCAGGATCGCCTGACGCCGGATGGATCCTCCGCTCGCTTCGTCCGCGAGTATTTCGAACAACATTCTCCGCAGCGTCCGCTTGTGGTCTACAGCGACGCTAATCGTCTGCATCGGGTTTGGCTCGATTGGCGTGCGCAAAGTTGGTTCGACACCTGGCAGACCAGCGGTTTCATCTTCGCCCGTGAGACGGCCGTCGAGGGGAAACGCCGAGCGGAAGCGATCGCCCCCTTCGCGATGTTCGCATTGCGTCGTCAGCGCGACCGCATGACGGCCGACTTCCAGCGCGACGTATGCAAGCTCATGGCCTGCGACTTCGAGATCCCCGCGCCCACTGCGGAAGATCTCTGGCGTCTTTGCCGGGATGAATCGATCGATATTCTCGTGCTTTCGACCGAATTCTCCGGCCTCGCCGAAGCGAGCGATGGCCGAGTGTGGATCTACGACGCCCGCAAGCTGCGCGGGCCCGACGGCGGGCTGAATGCCGCCCTACCCAGGTGACGCATGACCGTGGATTTGCTCGAACCGCCGACTCGCATTCCCGTCCGCCGAACGCCGGCCGCGGCAATCCGCCCGTCCCTGCACGAACGCATGCATGACGTGCTGGCCGATTGGGCGGATCATCCATGTCGTTGGTTCTGCGTCGTCCTCTTCGCGCATCTTGTGTTCGTTCCCTATCTCGGCATCTATCACGACGCTCGGCTCTACTCGGGCCAGGTCCTCTCGCATCTGCACCCGGAAATCTACGGCCGGGATCTCTTCTTCCGTTTCGGCTCGCAGGACTCCTTCTCGATTTTCTCGACGATCATGCGGCCACTTGTCGCAGGTTTCGGCGTCTCCACCGCGTTTTGGATCGGCTACTTGGCGGCGACTTCGCTGTTCGTCGGCGGCGCCCTGAGGCTCACGCGAAAGCTCCTGCCGGACGAACCGATCGCCGCCATGTTTGCCGGGCTCGCAACGGTGATGGCGCCGCTCAGCTACTGCGGCCTGCGGGCGATGACGGTCCACGAACAATTCCTGACCTCGCGACTGATGGGCGTCGCCCTCTCCGTGTGGGGCCTTTCCTATGCCCTCGAGGCACGATGGAAGACGGCCGTTTTATGGCTCATGGTCGCGTTGTTTGTTCATCCGCTGATGGCCGTCGGCGGTTGGCTGACGCTGAGCGCATGTTGGATCCGCATTCGCTACGGCGGGCGTGCACTGACATGGATGACCTTTGCAGCCCTCGCATCCGCGGGCCTTTTTCTAGCGATGCCGTCGGTTGCGGGCCGATTCCTGAAAACGGTCGATCCTATTTGGGAAGACGCGATCCTGCGGTCGTCGTGGTATCAGTATCCCAGCCGATGGTGGTGGTCCGATTGGGCGAACCTCGGCATCTCCGGCTTGCTGCTCGTGCTCGCCTTGCTTCGCATGCCTTCGTCGCCGCAACGCAGCTTTCTTACGGCAGTGGGACTGGTGTCCGCACTCGCTCTCCTCGGCACGCTGCTGGCCAATGCTCTTCCTTATGCCCTGCTGAAACAAGGGCAGCCGTATCGCGCTCTTTGGATCCTTGCCCTGCTCCGCTATCCGCTTGCCGTGCGCCAGATCACGACATGGCTTCGCGAGGGGACGCCGGTCGCTCAGATGGGGGCGGTTGTGCTCTTCGGTTGCCTCGGCTCGCCGCTGGGGCTTTTCGAGGTCGACCCGCGATTGGTGCTGCTGTTCTTCGCGGGCATCTATGTTGTCGGCCGCGGGTTCGGCTGGCTGCCTCTGAAGTGGGGCGTGGCGATTGCTGTCGTGCTGGCGATCATGTCGTGGCAAACGTACACCGCCATCCGCGTCTTGATCGACGTGTCCGCGAATCTCGACCTGATTCTGGACATGCACGAAGCCCGCGAACTGCTTTCCTTGTTGACCTTGATTGGCCCCGCTCCGGTTGGCATCGCCCTGGTGATCTTGCTGACATGCGTGGGCCGACGCTTCGCGCCCGCAGTCGCCATCGGATGCATTGCAGTCGCAGGGGTCTGGTTCGCCGCATTGGAATTCGTGCCGCGCACTGCGGAGTATCGAGGGACGTGGGGGCGTTTCCGCAGCGACGGCGACTTCGTCAAGGAATCGCTGGCGAAGCAGACGCTCGGTCATCCTGCCACCATCTACTCGGACCTGGGCCGGCTCGATCTGGTGTGGACCGAATGGAACGCTCGCAGTTACTACGACTGGCATCAGACCGGCGGCTTCGTCTTTAGCCGCGACTCCGCCAGGGAAGGAATGCGCCGCGCTCTTCTGGTGCGGCCTTTCGAGCTTTCGCGCGTTCGTCGCCAACGGGAGATGATGCGTGAGGAAGGCATCGCCCAAACCGAGCATTTTTTCGATGCGACCGTGGACGAGATCCCCGAGCCGAGCATCGACGACTTGCGGAAACTGTGTGCGGACCAGGAAGTCGATTACGTCGTCTCTCGGCTGCACTTCCCAGGACTCGACCTTGCGAACAATGGCCGGGTCTACATCTATGACGCCGCCGCCATTCGCGCGGGCCGATGACGCAGAGCGATGCATCTACGGCGTGGAACCGCCTCGCTCTGTGCCTTCTTACGGCCCCTTTGCGGGCCCGTCATGGCTTGCTCCCGACAGGTTCAGCACAACCACCCCCACCGAAATCAATGCGATGCCGACGATCTTGGCGAGGGTCAGCGACTCGCGGAACCAGACGACGCCGATGACGGCGATGATCACCGTGCCTAGTCCTGCCCAAATCGCATAGGCGACGCTGACGTCAAGCGTTCGCAGGCTTTGGGCGAGCGACGTGAATGCCAATACATACGAGGCGAACATCAGGCCGGCGGGGAGCGGTTTGCGCAAGCCGTCGGACGCCTTCATCGCGGTGGTGCCGAGAAGCTCGAAGAGGATGGCGGCGGCCAGATAGAGCCAATGCATGTTGCTGTCTTTCGTCGGAAGGCGAAGCGTTTCAGGGGCCGTTTTACGGGCCGGACGGTCG
>JAIEPT010000275.1 GCA_019748295.1 Gemmataceae bacterium
AAGGTAAGAGCCGTATGCGGTAGTACCGCCCGTACGGATCTGTGCGGGGGGCGGGCAGCAATGCCCGTCCCTACCGCGATACCCTTTTTATGAGAAGTAGCCAAAAAGGGTCCTGACACCTTTTCCAGGACCTTTTCCAGGACTTTTCCAAGAACAAGCCGAGGACAAGAACCGACTACATACTACCGCGTGGCGGTTTAGTTCAACAACCAAGCTCAACGGCCGGGGCCGCTGAGGAGGCTAGTAGTTGGCGCACGCTGTGCGGATGTCTACGATAGGCGTATGACGCCTGCTACTTTGCTCACGGATGGAAATCGATACGTCGGCCGTAAGGCCTGGAGGCTGTTGCCTCACGATCAGGGCGCCATCGAATCGTTCGCCAAATCGCTGCAAATCTCGCCGATCCTCGCTCAACTGCTCCTCAATCGCAAGCTGGCCGATCCCACGGCTGCGAAGCTGTTCCTGAATTCGCCGATGTCCGGACTGCATGAGCCGGAGAAGCTGCCGGGCATCATCGAGGCGGTGGATCGCATCTTCGCGGCCATCGACGCGGGGCGGAAAATCTGCGTCTATGGCGACTACGACGTCGATGGCGTCACCGGCGCTGCGATTCTGCTCACGTGCCTGAAACAACTCGGGGCGAACGCCGATTTCCATGTGCCCCATCGGCTTGAAGAGGGATATGGGCTTAACAAGGAAGCCCTCGGCAAAATCGCCGCTGATGGCTGCACCACCGTCATCACCGTCGATTGCGGCATCACGAGCATTGAGGAAGCGGAAGAAGCGAAACGGCTTGGCCTGGAACTGATCGTCACCGATCACCATGAGCCGAAGGCATCGCTGCCCGACGCGGCCGTGCTGGTGCATCCGCGCATTCCGGGGCCGGGGGGCGTCGACTATCCGTTCGGTTGGATTTGCGGCGCCGGGGTCGCGTTTAAGCTGGCGTGGGCGCTCTGCAAGCGGAAAAGCGGCGGGGCGAAAGTCACGCCGGTGTTGCGCGAGTTTTTGCTTGATGCGATCATGCTTGCCGCGATGGGAACCGTTGCCGATGTTGTGCCGTTGCACGACGAGAACCGCATCCTCGTTCGCCACGGTTTGCATCGCCTGCGAACATCGCCGACGCTGGGTCTCAAGACGCTGCTCCGATTCGCCAAGCTCGACGGCAAGGCCAACCTGGCCGCCTTCGACATCGGCTTCGGCCTCGCCCCCCGCATCAATGCGGCCGGGCGACTGGGCACCGCGCGATTGGCGGTGGAACTGCTGACGACGCAAGTTGCGCAACGGGCCGAAGTGCTGGCGGATTACCTTGAACGGCAGAACCAGGAGCGCCAAACGCTGGAACGGCGCGTTTTGCAGGAAGCTCGCGAACAAGCGGAACGGGATGCCCATCAGCCCGCGCTCGTGCTGTCGAGTCCGAATTGGCATCCTGGATTGCTCGGCATCGTCGCCAGCCGGCTTGTCGATCTGTTCGCTCGCCCGGTCTTGATGATCGCCCTTCGCGATGGCCAGCATGGGCAGGGATCGGGCCGATCCTTTTCCGATTTCCGCCTGCACGAAGCCCTGCAGAATTGCACCGACCTCTTGCTTGGCCACGGCGGGCATGCGAGCGCTGCCGGGTTTCGGATCGAACCGGAGCGGATCGAAGATTTCCGGACGCAGTTTTTGAGTTGCGTCGAGAAGTGCCTGGGCAGCGAACCGCGTCTGCACCGCATCACGATCGATGCGGAAGTGCCGCTCGCCTCGCTGACGACGAACCTCTTGAACTCGATGGCGGAACTGGAGCCGTACGGCTCCGGCAATCCGCAACCGGTCCTGCTCTCCTCGAATGTGCAGATGGTCGGCGAGCCGAAGCGGATCGGCGGCGGCGAACGGCATCTCGCTTTCCGTGTGCGTCAGCAGGGAAAAGACTTGCGTGCGATCGCCTTCGGCATGGGCGAGCGGGCAGAGGAGTTGATGTCGCAGGGGGGATCCTGCTGCCTGGTCTATACGCCGCGGATCAACGAGTACCAGGGGTATCGATCCGTGGAACTGGAGGTGAAGGACTTTCAGCCGGGGTCCGAGGCTCATCTGCTGTCATAGGGATGGCCGCGGCATCGACCCCCTCTTCATCGGCGCGGGCGAGCCGCCCCTTCCACACTTCGACGAACGCGATCGTCATCGCCACGACGGCGGGCCCTAGAATCATGCCCGAGGCGCCGAATACCGCGAGCCCGCCGAGGAAGGCGACGAGGGCGAGAGCCTCGTGCATCCGCATCCGCTTTCCAGCGAGGCGAGCATAAAGAATATTATCGACGAACACGAACGTTACGGCGCCCACGCCCAAGATGAGCGCGGTGGCCCACATCTTTCCTGAAACCGCCAGGTAGATGGCGGCGGGCACCCACACCATTCCGGCGCCGACGATGGGCAAGAAGCTTAACACGAACATCACCGTCGCCCACAGCAACGGCGCGGGCAGGCCGACCCACCAGAAACAGACCGTGAAAGCTGCCGTGTCGATGACCGTCGTCACCAGCGTCGCATAGATGTTCGCATGTACGGAGTCAGCGGCACGTTCGAAGACGCGTTCGCTCTCTTCGCGGGTCATGGGCAGGAAACTGCGAGCCGTTCGCGTCAAACGATTCCCGTCCCGAAATGCGGCGTACATGATGAAGATCGCCACCAGCAACTGGATCGCGGCCGTCAGCGAACCCTGGGCGATGCTCGAGATGTTCTGTGCGTAGCCTCCAATCAGCTTCTGCGCCTCCTGCTCGAGATTGATCCCGGCGTTTTCCATCCAGTTCACCACGCTGCCGACGCCGGGCACTTTGGTGAGCTTCTCGCGAACGGTGTCCGACGTTTCGTTTTGCAAATTCGCGGCGACGTTTTGCGACTCGTAAGCAAGCTGCCAGGCCACGAAGATGAGGCACCCCAAGAGCGCAGTGGTGACGATGCCTGCGGAGACTGCGGCTGCCCAGGTGGGATTTTGGATCCGGCGTGCGATCCAGCGGTGCATGGGCCAGGTGATGATGGTGAGCGCAAGGCCCCACGAGATCGCGGGGAGAAACGGCAAAGCCAGCAGCACGCAAAGCACCACGAGCCCGCCCGTCATCGCGGCGAGGGCCATGAGGCGATATCGTTCGCCGCTGCCGGCTTGATCACGCATAACCGGCGGATCGGCTTGAGCGGACCTCTTCATGCGTCAAGGCTCCTTTCGCAAGGTCCGAAACCTGCGTGTTTCGTGCCGAGGCTGGTTTTTTCCTTGCCGGGCGAGTCGGCAGACGTCAATTTAGTGAGCATCCATTCACCGCCAAAGGAAACCGGACATGAAGCCGCTACTATCGATTGCGTCACTGCTGTTGCTCGTATCCGCGGGGTTCGCCGGCGATTGGCCCGCGTGGCGTGGACCCACTGGCCAAGGCCGCAGCGACGAGACGAATTTGCCCCGGACCTGGAGCAGCAGCAAAAACGTGAAATGGAAGGTGCCGCTTTCCGAACCGGGCAACTCGACGCCCATCGTGTCGAAGGACAAGATTTTCCTGACGCAGGCGAACAAGGGCGGTTCGGTTCGCAGCCTGCTCTGCCTGAGCCGGACGGACGGATCGATGCAATGGAAGAAAGACGTCACCTACGCGGAGAAGGAAAGAAACTGGAATCCCTCTTGGTACGGCAACGCATCGCCGGTGACCGATGGCGAACGCGTCATCGTCAGCTTCGGCTCCGCCGGCATGTTCTGCTACGACTTCGCCGGCAAGGAACTCTGGAAGCGGACGGACCTCGGCGCCTGGGACCATGCCTTCGGCAACTCCGCCTCGCCCGTGCTGCATGGCGAACACGTCATTCTCTGGTGTGGGCCGAACGAGAAGATGGGGCGCAACTTCCTTCTCTGCGCCAAGAAGGCGACCGGCGAAACGGTGTGGGAACACGATGAGAAGTCCGGTTCATGGGGCACGCCGATCATCGCGAAAGTGGGCGGCAAAGACCAAATCCTGCTCAGCACCAGCCCAGCCCTCAAAGCCATCGACCCCGCGAACGGCAAAGAACTCTGGTTCTGCGAAGGCCTGTCGATTTACGTCTACACCTCGCCCCTGACGAACGGCGACATCGCCGTCGCCATGTCCGGCTACAACGGCCCTGCCCTTGCGGTGAAGCTTGGCGGCAGCGGCGACATCACCAAAGACCGCCTCTGGCATCACCCCAAGAACACCCAGCGTGTCGGTTCCGGCGTCATCGTCGGCGAGCATGTCTACATCGTCGAAGAGAACGGCATGCCTCACTGCTACGAATTGAAAACCGGCAAAGAGGTATGGCAGGTCAAGTCCCGCCCCGCCGGCGAGAAAACCTGGGGCTCGATGGTCCACGCCGATGGCCGACTTTACGTGATGATGCACAACGGCGAAACAGTCGTGCTTGCGGCCAATCCGAAATACGAGGTGCTCGCCGTCAACCCGCTCGGCGAGGACACGCACTCGACGCCGATCGTTTCCAACGGCGAGATCTTCCTCCGCACCTTCAAGCACCTCTGGTGCATCGCGGAGAAGCAGTAGGCGTCACCAACGACTTGGGAGGGCGAGGTCTCCACTGTGCACAACGGTTGGAGGGAAGCTGCATATAACGTCGCCTGCATCCCAGCCCCGCTGAACGGGGCTGGGAAGCCGATGACGTCACCAGCAAGTTCCCTTCAACCGTTGTGCACAGCGGAGGCCTCGCCCCGCCCTCCCATGTCGTCGGCAATTCCAATGATCCACGGCCGCTACTTGGCCCGCACCAACTTGCTCTCCGCGGCGGCGGCCTTGTAAATGTCGGCGGTGCGTTGAAACGCTTCGGCGGCGCTGACGATTTTCAGCGGCCGTGGAGCGAGCATGCCCGCGGCCTCGGGCACGTCGATCACTCGCAACACGCTCAGGAAGTGCGGGCCCTGCATGTGGCTTTCCGTTGGGGACAACATTTCCGCCCCCGCGATTAACGGCTCGAACAACGCCGCATAAACGGCCAACACGCCGCCTTCACCTCGGCCGACGACGGTCCAGGCGATCCCCTTTTCCTGCTCCGCCACCCAGCGAGCAGCGGCGGCGATGTCCCAAACGCGTCCTTGATCGACCGTCGTGCCAAGCAGGGCGAGCGAGCGCTCGATGGTGTTGGGGGGCGATTTCCTGGGCCAGACATAGCGTTTACAGCCGCGCGGCTCAATGAGATACGCGGGGCCGCGATCGAGATACGGCTTCGTCCAATCCGGAGGCGGCGATGCAGATTCGCCGGGGCCAAGCACCAGGATCGTCCCGGCTTTCGCGTTTATCTTCCCGCGACGCGTGGCCACCACGAGAATGTCGTGCTCCGTCTTCAGCAGCGTCTCATGCTCTTTCCTCGTCTCTTCGAAGGCGGCCGGAATTCTTTCCGGGAAGCGGGTGAACACTCGTTGCCGAAGCTCGGCCATTCGCTCCTTCCGCCATTCCTCGAACTTGCCTTCGGGAGGCGCCTTCAGATCCGCCTTACGGACGAACTGCGTGTCGATGTCCGCGTTTTGCCGATCGTCCGGAAAATCCTGATCCGCCGCGAACACGCGGATGTCTTTGCCTTTGATCGTGACCGGTTCCGCATCGTCCACCTTGGATGCATCCGCCTTCCGCAGATGCTTCTCGAAGAAGGCGAAGATCGCTTTGCGGAGATCGGGGCGATAGTCATGTCCGCCGGGGCTTACGTATTCCTGCACCAGGTCCGCTTTTTCGTAAAAGCCCCATGCCGTTTTCAGCTTCGCCATGATTCGGCGATTGCCGTCCATGGGGAAAATCGGATCGTTGTCGGAGTTGGCGAAGAGCATTGGACGCGGAGCGACGAGAGCCGCGATGGTGGGCAAATCCCAACTGTATTGGTTGTGAAGGAACATGCAGTCGCAATGCCCGTTGACGCCTTTGCCGGGCACATAGAACGCAAGATCGCTCATGCCGGAGACAGGAACGACGACCTTCACCCGCTCATCCGCGGCCGCGATCCAGAGCGTGGCCGCGCCGCCGCCGGAAATGCCGGTGACGCCCAGCTTGTCCGCATCCACATCGTTGCGGGTCGTCAGCCAATCGAGGGCGCGTACGCCGTTCCAGCATTCGACGCCGGCCGAGGTGTAGCCCAGCGAATGCCAGAACCAGCGGTCGTGGCGATAAGTGCCGTGGTGAATGCCGGGGATTTCGCCGAGTTGCAGGGTGTCGAGGATCAGGCAGTTGTAGCCGTGCTTGGCGAACCACATGCCATGATCGATGAAGGCGGTCTTGTTGCCGTCGCGGCCTCGATTGGAATGGCCGCAGACATACACGATCGTCGGCAGCTTCCTGGCGGATGGGTCGTTGGACTTGGGGCGATAGAAGTTGCATGTCGCATACAGGTGCGGAACGCTCTGAAAGTGCAGGCTGTCGATCAGGACGCCGTCATGCTCGGTGGTCCGCGTGATCTTTGCTTTGAGATCGGTCTTGGGCGGCAGCGGCCAAAGACCGAGCATGTCGAAGTACTCGCGTTTCAGACGGGGAAGTTGATCCTCCCAGCTCTTGCGATCCTTCGCCCCCGCAAGGGCTCGTTGCTCAAGCAATTTGGTTTCGTGGTCGAGATATTTCCGCATCATCGCCTCGCCGGGCGTCGGCTCCTGGCTTGAGACCTGCGATGGGATGAGGCAAACGAGAAGTGCAAGCGACCAACGGAACATGGGCCAATCTCCCTGCGGCGAAGTCAGCGGTCATTCTGGCGAACGACGCCGATCGCCGCAAGGACTAGTTTGAGACGTATGCGGGGGTGCAGGCGAGCAGCCGCTGTTAGGCGGCTGGTACAGCGTCCGCAAGAGTCTCGTCGTCCCAAACAGCGAAGACAGAATCCATTACGTACAGAATCATGGAAGACGCAGGCAAAATGATGCAAGCGAAATAGAAGCAGGGATCCCTCTCTGTGCATCACTTTGTTTTCATCACTCGTCCCCTATCAACTTTCCTACGTCTTTCATGATTCTGCACGTAATGACTCTGTACGTAATGATTCTGCACGTAATGATTCTGTCTTTGCTGTTTGGGACGAAGAGACTTTTGCGGACGCTTTACCAGCCGCCTAACAGCGGCTGCTCGCCTGGCTTCGCCAAAACGAAAAAATCCCCTCTCCCGTGGTCCGTAGGAGAGGGGATTCATTTGCCTGGCGCGTGCTTCGGGCTAGAACTGCGGGCTAGAACTGCGGGCTAGAACTGCGGGCTAGAACTGCGGGCGGTAGGGAGAAGGCGTTGCCGGGATGGGGCTCAGCCGATTCGGCTGCATGCCCGGGGGCGGCGTAATGGTCGGCGGAGCCGCGGTGGGGTGCTGCATCATGATCGGAGCATTGCTGCCGGGAAACACCGCGCCGTCCATGGGGACCACGGGGCCGGTGGCGGCAGGGGCGGGGCCAGGGACGAAGGTCGGGGCGGAAGGCATCGAGGGAGCCATGATCGCGGGATGGAAGGACGAGGCGCCCTGGCTGCAATTGCAATCGGGGCCGCCGCCCCCCTGCATGCTCATGACGGAGCCCGGAGCGTAGGACGACATGCCGTCGTATCCGCTCATGATCGGAGCGCCCATCGAGACGCCCCCGCCGCTGGCACAGGTGTTCGTGCCGCAGAAAGCCGCCCGCAGTCGCGGGAAGCAGGTGCCCGAGCCCCAGCAAAAGCAGCCGGAAGTGAACAGCATGCTGGAGGCCAATGTCAGCGAAGCCAATCGCGCGCGGACCATGGGGGTCGTTCCTTACATGATGATGCGCCCGTCCGGACCGTACGCCTGACGCGGGCAAGTTCTGGGCGGGGCCGCGGTGCAGTCCGGAGTTCCCCAACCGTCTTCTTCATCATTCCCCCCGAAGATGGGGCGAGCAAACGAAACGAGCCAAAAGAGGCAATATTTTCGGTTCAGGAATGATTTCGGAAAAGGTCATGACGTTCGTGCGCGTTGCGCCTGAAACAACGGCGAATCCCCAAAGTTTCCTGATTCTCCACCAATGCGCCGCATACGCTCCGCGCCGCGTGGGGTGGCGACGAACAACGCGAAATGCAGCGTTTTGACGAGTATCCGAGTTCCTCGGCATGTGACGCGCGGAGGCAACTTGGGTGGCACGGGTGGCACGATTCGCAGAAGCCCGCTGGCGATGCAACTGCTCGAGGCAGAGAGGGCAGGACAATAGGGGAGCAGGATAATGAAAGGCAGAGAAGCTTTGGGAAAATCGAGAGAACGGATGCACACGGCCGCATAACGGCCCGGCGGTTCAAGCATTATTTGCTTTTGCCTTCCATCATCCTGCTCTCCCATTATCCTGCCATTTCAGCCTTCCATCCGCCGCATCGGGTTCCATCAGCTTCATCGCTTCCTCGTAGGTGCGAACGACGACCAACTCATCGCGACCGCGATCCGAGTGTGCGATGAATACGACTCGGCATCCATGCTCCGCGGATGCGTCCGCGAGTTCCCACATGGCGGGACGTGTTCCCGCGCATCGGGCATCGTGTTCGCGGATATCGACGATGAGGTGGCGGACTGAACGGTTTTCCCGGAGGAATTCGGCAATCGTCGTTCGCAGATCAACGATCGCCCCGGCAGGTGAATCCTCCGCGAGCCGAAGCATGGCAACCTGGGGCGACGAAATCGCGGTTCGGTCGTGCAGCCAATACTCCGGCAACATCGATCGCCTCACGATTTCGCGCCCGGCTGGAGTTGCAGATTGGCCCACAGCGTCGGGTCTTCCCAGAACGGGAATTCGGGGCCGATGCTCATAAGCTGCTCGCCCCATTCGTCGTCGCGAACGGACCAGAAGAAGCCGAGCCGCGGATGCTGCTCGGGGTCGTAGCCATTGAGCGCCTGGGCGGGGAGGAACGCTTCCAAGACATATCCGCCGCGGACCGTGGTTCGCCGAATCGGGATTTGGCTGGGATCGGCAATCGGGGCGTCTTCAAGGGCGCGATGGATCTTCGATTGCGAGACGAACGGCTCTTCCTTGTCCGCCCCGCTCCCCGCGGCAAGCAGATGAAACTGATGGCAATACCGCGTGGCGCGATGGCTGCCGCGCGAATCGCGGGTGTCGATCCAGATCGTGATGCCGTCCGATCCGCGTGCGCGAGCCTCGTCCCCCAACGGCGCCCGGTCCTTTCCCTTGACCTCCAATTCCACGCCCAGGCCGAACTCGTTCCAGGCGAGCCGCACGTCGGCGAAGTTTTTAAGGCCATCCATCGCCGCATGATTCTCGATGCGGTAGTCGGCGCCCAATTCGAGCAGACCGTCGTCGTCGAGCCGCGGAATGTCCTTCCGATACCGGCAGGGATGCGAAACGCGGAACAGGAATCGATTCGGAATCAAAGACATTTCGGAAACGATGAATGAGGAAGCATGAAGGATTAGCCAATCAAGGCAAATGATGAGCGGAGAACCGAGATCGGAGAATGAGGATCGGAGATCGGAAAATGAAGATCGGAATTCGGACATTGCATCGCTTTCATGGAGACTGCTCTGCATCCTCCTCGGATCTCCGGTTTCCGACCTCCGATCCTCATTCTCCGATCTCGGTTCTCGGTTCTCCGATCTCGGTTCTCGGTTCTCGGTTCTCGGTTCTCGGTTCTCGGTTCTCGGTTCTCGGTTCTCGGTTCTCGGTTCATCATTTCCTAGTCTGATCGCAGCGAGGTCTATTGTAAGGATCGCCCTTTCGCTCGCCGAGGTTCGGGCGGGTCCATAACCTGATGGGCAACACGATTCGACACCGAAGGAGATGCGAACATGGCTCGTCAACTGCTGTTCAAGGGGTCCCCGAAGAACGTGACCGGACCCGAACTCAAGGCGGGGGACGCTGCTCCTGAATTCGCCTGCGTCGGCTCCGGCCTCGAAATCGTCACGCTTGCCTCGACGCCGAAGAAGGCTCGCCTCTTCAGCGTGGTCCCCTCGCTGGATACCTCCGTTTGCTCCATGCAGACCAAGCGATTCGACGACGCGATCGCCTCGCTCAAGGACAAAGTCGTCTTCTACACCGTCAGCAACGACATGCCCTTCGCCCAGAAGCGGTTCTGCACCACCGAAAATCTGCAGAACGCGGTTACCCTCTCCGACCTGCACAACGGCTCGTTCTCGAAAGCGTTCGGCGTCGGCCTCGAAGGCCTGCCGATCCCCTTGACGGCTCGCTCGATCTTCGTGGTCGATAAGAACGACAAGGTGACGTATGCCGAATACGTCCCCGAAGTGACCAGCCATCCGAACTACGACAAGGTGCTCGAAGCGCTCAATGCGGCAGCTCAGTAAAGCCATCAGCGGTCAGCTTTCAGCGGTCAGCTTTCAGCGATCAGCCAAGAATATCAGCGGATCATGTTTCGTTTTTAGCTGACCGCTGAAAGCTGACCGCTGAAGGCTCTCCCTCCTCCCATGTCCGACTTCAAGTACGCCCTGAACGCGGCCATGCCCCTTCCGGTTCAGGGGGGTGCGGTAACGCTCGGCAATTTCGATGGCGTCCATCTCGGCCATCAGGCGCTTTTGGCGGAAACGGTTCGCCAGGCGCGTGCGCTCGGCGGGCCGGCGGTCGCCGTCACGTTCGATCCGCCGCCGGTGCGGTTGCTGCGTCCCGAGGCGGCGCCAGCTCAACTCACGTCCCTTGATCTTCGCATCGAACTGCTCCACCAGCATGGCGTCGATCACGTTCTCCTATTCGAGACAACGCTCGACCTGCTGCAACTCAGCGCGGCCGAGTTCTTCAATCGCATCCTGCGCGACGGCCTGAAGGCGAAGGCGATCGTCGAAGGCTTCAACTTCGCGTTTGGCCGACATCGCGAAGGGACGACCGAAGTGCTGCAATCGCTCGCAAAGCAGCATGGAATCCCGGTGACGCTCGTGCCGCCGAAAATCGCGGAGGGGAAACCGGTTTCCAGCAGCCGTATTCGGGACGACGTGATGCAGGGCCGAGTCGATGTCGCTCGCACGCTGCTGGGCCGTCCCTATGCATTGGTGGGCACGGTGACGCGCGGAGCGGAACGCGGGCGAACGCTTGGCTTCCCCACGGCGAATTTCGACATCGCCGCGAATCTCGTTCCGGGCAACGGCGTCTATGCCGTGCGCGTCGAGCACCAGGGAAAAACCTGGCCCGGAGCCGCCAACATCGGCCCCAATCCGACCTTCGGCGAACAGGCCCGCAAGATCGAAACGCACCTCATCGGCTTCGCCGGCGACCTCTACGGTCAAACTCTGCGCATCGACTTTCTCAAGAAACTCCGCGATCCCAGTCCCTTCGCGTCCGTCGATGCCTTGAAACGGCAAATTGAAGCCGACATCGTTGCCGCTCAATCCGAGGCGAGCAGCCTGCGTTAGCTGGCTGGTAGAGCGTCCGCAAGAGTCTCGTAATCTACATCGAGAAAGTCGATTTCCGGAGCACGTAGAGTCGCTGAGAAGAATCGCGAGACTCTTACGGACGCTCTACCAGCCAGCTACTAACGCAGGCTGCTCGCCTTTCGATCCGATCCCCGGTACCATGCTTCCCATGAGCCATGATCTCGTTACCATCGGCGTCTTTCGCGATACCTTCGAGGCCACGATGGCCCGCAATGCGTTGGAAGCGGCGGGCATTCGGACGTATCTCCAAGGCGACATGGCGGCGGACCTTTTCCAGGTGAGTTCCGCATCGGCGTTCGCCTGCAGGTAGCGACGCAGGATGAGAACGAAGCCCATCGCGTCCTCGAAGAATTGGAAGCCGATCGGGAAGAAATGTCGGAAGACGCAGTCCGCGAAGGGACGCCCGAAACGAGCGATGCGAGTACAGCCTTCAGCGAAACGCGCATCGAACCAGGCTTGCTGGCGCCCGAGCCGATCGAGACGAAAGAGCAACCGCCGGAGCGAATCGAAAACGTGGGGCGGGCGTTTCGTTCGGCGATTTTCGGCCTTTTCTTTCCGCCGCTGATGTTTCTTGCGCTGTATTTGCTGTTTCTGGTCTACGGCGACCACGAACCGCTGCCGCCTGAATCGCGTCGCCGGACGATGATTGCGTCTGTGATCTCCTGGCCCGCGGCGATCGCCATGACCCTTGTCATGCTGGGGCTCTGCGTCATTGCGCCGAGAAATGGGTAGGAATATGACCAAGAATGCGCTGGAGAATCGCGAACCTGCCGTGTAACGTGAATCGTCCCCAAGGGGGACACCCTCGCCCCAGCCCTCTCCCCGTGGGAGAGGGAGGCAGACATGCTGCCCCGCAACGAACTTCGTCCGCCAGGAATCTGCTCGCCATGCCCTACATCGGGATCGACTTCGGCACCAGCAACTCGGTGGTCGCCAACTTTCAATACGGTCACGCGGAAGTTCTGCCCAACCGCGAAGGGCAACGCTGGACCCCCTCGATCGTCACCGTCCGCCACGACGGAACCCTCGCCTTCGGCCAGGAAGCGAAGGAAAACTTCGAGGAAGGACGTTCGATCCGCTCCGTCAAACGCATCCTCGGCACCCCCGAACGCGTTCCCCTCGTCGGTCAAAATCTACGGACCGAACAAATCGCCACCATGCTCTTCAGCCTGCTGAAGCGCGACGCGGAACAAACCCTCGGCGATTCGATCACGAAGTGCGTCGTCACCATCCCAGCCAACTCCAAAGGCCTCGCCCGCCATGCGACCAAGCTGTGCGCGGGGGCGTCCGGCTTGCAGGTGCTGACGCTCATCAACGAGCCGACGGCCGCGGCCATCACCTACGGCCTGAACACGTCGCAGAATCAGACCGTCCTCGTCTACGATTTCGGCGGCGGCACGCTCGACGTCACCATCCTTCGCATCCATCACGGCATCTTCGAAGAGCTTTCGAGCAAAGGCATCGGCAAGCTCGGCGGCGACGACATCGATACCCTCCTGGGCAACCTGATCGCTCGCCGATTCCAGGAGAAGACGGGCTACGACATCCTCACCTCGCCTTACCGCACGCAATTCATGATTGCCGTCGAGAAGGCGAAGATCGAGCTTTCCGAAAGCCAAACCGCCGTCGCCCGCAAGGCGGCACTCGTTCCCGATAAGCAGCTAAGTCTTGAAGAGCCGATCGATCGGGCGACCTTCGAGAAGGAAATCATGTCGCTGGTGCAGAAATCAGGCGCCGCGATCGACGAGGCACTGTCGCTGCGAAACCTGAAGCCGCGCGACATCGACAAGGTGCTGCTCGTCGGCGGCACCAGCAAAATTCCGCTCATTCGCCGCTATGTCTCGGAAAAGCTGGGGAAAGAACCAGAGCCGTTCGACAAGGTCGATCCGATGACGTGCGTGGCCCAGGGCGCCGCCATCGTTTCCGCGATGCTGCAAAACGCGCCGGGGCTCGATAGCCATGCGTTCAGCGTGAAACTCGAGCATTCGCTCTGCGCCAACCCGATCAACGAACGCCGGCAGGTTTACCTCGACCCGATCATCAAGCGCGGCGCCGACATCCCCTGCTCGTTCACCAAGACGTATCACCCCGTGGCCGACCCGGCCGAGCGCGTGATGATCAGTGTTTTCGAGGGGGATGTTTACGACGAGCCGAACCATCCGGACAACGTGAAGCTGGCCGAGATTCCGTGGGAGTTTCAACCGCCCCGCCAACAGCGCGATGCGGCTCTCGACGTGACCTTCGAGTACGGCGACGACGGCATTCTGACCGTGGTCATCACCGACCCGTACACGGGGCAGAAGAAGAAGTTCGCGATTCAGCAGACGGGGCCCGACCAGCTGGATGCGGGCCAGATCATGAAGATGAAGCGGATGAACGAGGATCTGATGAAGCGGAACGAGGACATCGAATCCTCGCACGAATACCGCGACGCCCTCGACCTTTTGAAGAAGACCGAGCAGGACGTGATTCCCAAGCTGGAAAACCCCGCCGACAAACGCGACCTCGAAGAAATGTGCCGTATGGTCCGCGAAGCGATGTCCACGGGGAATCTTCGCAAGATCGAGGAAGCGAGCACTGCGCTCAACGACCGGCTGCTCAACTACGCGTATTTGCTGTAGAAAGTGGTCCTCTCCCTCCGCGTGAGGTCAGCGGCGATGCAAGGTCGGGCGACCGCACCAACAAGTCGAATTCAGACAAGTAAGATAAACTTGTCGCCACGAAAACCGGCAAGACCTGACATCGCCGCTGACCTCACGCGGAGCGTGAGGACTACTCTCATGAGCGAAATGGTGGACGTCATCGATGACGCGGGCCGCACGGTCGGCGTCGTCACGCGGCAAGAGATGCGCGAGCGCCGCTTGCCGCATCGATGCGTCTACATTCTGGTTCTCGATCGCGAGGGCCGGCTTTTCATCCACCTGCGGACGGCGACCAAGGACATGAACCCCAGCTATTGGGACGTTGCCGCGGGGGGCGTTCTCTCCGCGGGCGAATCGTTCGAGGAGGGGGCTGTTCGCGAATTGCAGGAAGAATTGGGCGTGACGGCGACCTTGGAGCCGCTCTTTCCGTTTCGCTATGCGGATGACCGAACGATCGTGCAGGCGATGGCATACCGCACGACGCACGAAGGGCCGTTTCGGTTGCAGGCGGAAGAAGTGGTCCGCGGCGAATTTCGCACGCTGGACGAAATTGATGAGTTAAAACGGCATCAGCCGTTTTGTCCGGATGGATTGCAGGTGCTCGCACACTATCGTGCCGATGTGATGTGCGCCGTGCAAAGGCGCTGGTTTTCAGTGGGTGCGAATCCCACCCGGCAGCTTGGTCATTCTAGCCG
>JAIEPT010000220.1 GCA_019748295.1 Gemmataceae bacterium
TTACGGTCTGGGGGCATGCTTCGTCGGTGGAAGCGGAAGCGTCGAGGAGCCCGGCCAGGGACCCGACGAAGCATGGCACGCGACCGTGTGTTTTGCGGTCTCAAATATCCCGATGGCACACACCACACATGAGAACTATCCAGCGTCCCGTCTGGGGGCATGCTTGTGCGGCGAAAGGGGACAGTAGTGAAGGGCGTGGAAGCGGTGCTGACGCAGCATCCAATTCGCAATGAGCCTTCGGAAGCTTCACCACGCCCTTCTCTACGTTCAGGGCGTGCCACACGTGCCGCAAACGGCTTGCCTATTTCCGTGTTCAAGACGCTGAACAGACGCTCCCTCGGCAAGTAGAATGAAGGTTCGCGAACTCCCCTCGCCTCTCACGGACGGACCAGCGCCATTATGTCGGAACGCCCCTTCGTTCACTTGCATTGCCATACCCATTACAGCCTCCTCGACGGCGCCAGCCGAGTTCCCGAACTCGTCAAGCTCGTCAAGGATAGCGGCATGAATTCCGTGGCCATCACGGACCACGGCAATCTCTTCGGCGCCATCGAGTTTTATCGCGAGTGCAAGGATGCGGGGATCAATCCCATCGTCGGCTACGAGGCGTATGTCGCCCCGGCGAAGCGGTCGGATCGGGAGGCGAAACGGCGCGGCGAAGCAGGCTATCACCTCACGCTGCTCGCTCAGAACCTCAGCGGATTCAAGAACCTCGTGAAGATGGCGTCGCTCGCCTATCTCGAGGGTTATCACTACATCCCGCGCATCGACAAGGATCTGCTCGAAGCCCATCACGACGGCATCATCTGTCTTTCCGGCTGTGCTTCGAGCGAGTTTTCCGAGTACATCCTCAAGGAGCAGATGGAGGAGGCGACCGACGTCGCTCGTTGGTTCCACAAGCTGTTCGGGAAGAATTTCTACGTCGAGATTCAGAACAACGGGCTCGACATTCAGAAGCGGTGTGCGGAGGGGGCGATCGATATCGCCAACAAGCTCGGCCTGCCGCTCGTAGCCACCTCCGACGCTCATTATCTGAAGCAAGGCGATTCGCACGCTCACGATGTGCTGCTCTGCATCAACACGGGACGCACGCTGAAGGACGAGAACCGGATGCGCTACGGCAGCGACCTGTTCTACGTCCGCCCTCCCGCGGAGATGTACAAGCTGTTCCCAGGCAGGGATGAGGCAGTCAAACGCTCGCAGGAGATCGCCGACGGTTGCGATTTGCAACTCGATTTCAAAAAGCGCCATTTCCCCGTCTTCACGCCCCCCTCGGGCAAGACGGCCGAGGAATATCTTCGCGATCTATGCGAGAAGGGATTCGAGGAACGCTATGGCGCGAACGCATCCCCCGAGGCGCAGGCCCGAAGGGAAGCGGCGAAGCAACGCATGGAGCATGAACTGGGCGTCATCGGCCGCATGGGTTTCGCCAGCTACTTCCTCATCGTGTGGGATTTCGTCCGCTTCGCGAACGAGGAAGGCATCATGGCCGGCGCCCGCGGTTCCGCCTGCGGCGCCATCGTCAGCTACGTGCTCAAGCTGAGCCATGTCTGCCCGCTCGAGTACGACTTGCTGTTCGAGCGATTCCTCGATCCGAATCGCTCGGAGGCTCCCGATATCGACATCGACTTCTGCCAGGACAATCGCGAGAAGGTGCTGGAATACGTTCGCCGAAAGTACGGCGTGGAATCGGTCGCCCAGATCGCGACCTTCGGCACCATGGCGGCGAAGGCGGCGATCAAGGATGTGGGCCGAGCGATGGACACGCCGCTCGACTACGTCAATCGTCTGACCGCGATGGTCCCCAAGGTGCTCAACATTTCGCTGGAAGACTCGATCCAGCAAAGCCCCGACCTTCGCCGCGAATACGAGACGAATGCCGACACCAAGCGTCTGATCGACATCGCGATGGCCCTGGAGGGGACCAACCGCAACGTGGGCACGCATGCGGCGGGCGTCGTGATCGCGAATGGGCCGATCACCGATTACGTGCCGGTGCAGCGCATCAACCGCGACAAGAGCGGGAAGAATGCCGACTACCTCATCACGACGCAATGGGTGATGGGGGACATCGAAAAGGTCGGCATGCTGAAGATGGACTTCCTCGGCCTGCGCACGCTGACCGTGGTGGACAACGCGCTGAAGCTCATCTGGAAGAGCCATCTCGGCGACAAGCCGCTGGATTCGATCAAGGATTCCGATCCGAAAACCTATCACCTGCTGAAGCACGGCATCGACCGCATCCCGCTCGAAGATGCGAAGACCTACGCCCTGCTCCAGCGCGGCGATGCTCGCGGCGTGTTCCAGCTTGAATCGGACGGCATTCGCGAATTGCTCAAGCGGATGAAGCCCGACAACATCCGCGACCTCATCGCCACCAACGCCCTCTACCGCCCCGGTCCGCTCGGCGGCGGCATGGTCGATGCCTACGTCAACCGCAAGCATGGCCGGGAAAAGCCGACTTACCAGCACCCAGTGATGGAAGGCATTCTCAGCGAAACGTATGGCGTCATCGTTTATCAAGAGCAGTGCATGCGGGTTCTGAATCGCCTGGGCGGCATCGAACTCGCCTCGGCGTATGCGTGCATCAAGGCGATCAGCAAGAAGAAGCAGGAGATCATCGATCAGCGCTATGCCGAGTTCATCAAAGGGGCCCAGGAGCGCGGCGTAGCGTCTGAAGTCGCCGCGGAAATCTTCCAGCTCATCGTGAAATTCGCCGGCTACGGCTTCAACAAATCGCACTCGGCGGCCTACGCCAAGCTCGGTTATCAGACGGCGTATCTGAAGACGCATTACACTGCGGAATTCATGGCCGCCTTGCTGTCGAGCGAAATCGACGACAGCAACAAACGCGACATCATGGTCGAGCACATCGACGACGCGCGCCGGCTCAATGCCGAAGTGCTGCCGCCCAACGTGCAGGAAGGCGAGCCCGACTTCACCGTGAAGGACGGCATGATCGTCTTCGGCCTCACGGCGATCAAGGGTCTGGGCCGCGGGGCTGCCGAGCACATCATGCAGGTCCGCAAGGAAGGCGGGCTGTTCAAGGATTTCTTCGATTTCTGCGAACGGATCGACCAGAAGATCGTGCCCAAGGCCGCGGTCGAGAAGCTCATCAAGGCGGGCGGTTTCGACAAGATCGCCAACGACAAACGGGCCCCGCTCTGCGAAGCGCTTAGCCGTGCATTAAGTGCCGCGACTCAAGCACAGGAGGATCGCCGCCACGGCCAACTCAATCTGTTCGACGCGTTCGACGGAGCGAGTCAGCCTGAATCGAATGGCGCGTCCAACGGCTCGCCTGCTGCGTCGGTCGAAATGGGCCTCAAGGATATTCCTGATTGGCCTCCCGGCGAACGGCTCAAGTTCGAGAAAGAAGCCCTCGACTTCTACATCACGAGCCATCCGCTGGCCCAATACGGCGAGACGCTGCGCCGCTTCGCGAGCCATTCGGCCCTGTCGCTGAAGGACATGCAACATCATCAGGAAGTGTTCATGGGGGGCATGTTCACGCAGATGCGCTACATGAACACGAAGCGGGCCCGCAACGGCAACACGCAATACGCCCGCTGCAAGCTCGAAGATCATTCCGGCGTCGTCGAATGCGTGATGTGGCCCGACGACTTCGTGAAATACAAGGCGCTCGTCGTCAACGATCAGATCTGCTTCATCGCGGGCATCCTCGAAAAGGACCGCGAGGAGCCGATCGTGCAGATCACGAAGGTGCTGACCCTCGAGCAAGGCCAGCGCGAACGAACCGCGGGTTTGGTGTTGGTCTTCGACCTCGACTCGCCGCCGGGACAGGTGGACGCGGTCGCAAGCGTGCTTAAGCGTTGCCCCGGAAGTTGCCCCGTCTTCATCCATGTCCGCGACAGCGCGGGGAAATGGCTGAAGCTGAAGACCTCCGAAGGCATGCGCATCAATCCGCAGACGTTGGTGAAGGGGGAACTGGAAAGCATCCTCGGCCCCGGCCGCGTCGAGTTTGCGAGAGCGGGGCGATAGGTTTTCAGCACGCTGCGCAAGCAAGTGATCGCAGGTTCCCTGATGGAGGTGAATCCTCCTCCGGGAACCTGCGAACACTTGCTTGCGCCGCGTGCTAAAGACCGGGAACCTATGACCCCAGAAACTCCCGTACCGCCGTCACGCGGTGCTCTTTCGCTCCCGCGAAGACGGCTTCGCAGAGGGCGATCGTTTCCACATTGTCGCGGCCGCTGATTGCGGGCTCGGTGCCGTCCTCGAGTGCACACAGCAGTTGGGCCATCGTGCCGACGAAGGCGTCGGGGAACCATACTTCCTTCCAGCGTGGTTGCAGCCAATAGCCGGGCTGGCGCTTCGTCGTGAAATCGAGCGTGCTCGGCGTTCGGGCGGGATAGCCGGGCCAACCGATGGTTCCGCGCGCGAGGCCCTCGGTTCCCTCGACGCGCCAGCGGATGCCGATATCGGACTCCGAACCTTCGCGGGCCGGGCCGGTCCATACATCGTCCCAGCTCGTGGCTCGTAGCCCGCGCTCGTATTCGAGGATGTAGAGGTTGATGCCGTCGGTATGCGGGAACTGGGTGCGCGGATCAGGCCGGGTGCTGGCGAGAACGCGATCGGGGGTGCCGAACCAGTAGCGAAACGTATCGAGATGGTGGATGCTCATGACGAACGTGGCGAGCGACGGCAGCGATTGGCTCCACGGCATCCAGTGCGGAATCGCCCGCATCTCGATGGTCGCCAACACGGGTTCGCCGAGGTAGCCGCGATCGAGCAGGCATTTCATCGCCCGCACCGATTGGTCGTAACGCATGTTCTGATTCACGCCGAGGACGATGCCTGCTTGCCGACAGCGTTCGACCAGATCCTTGGCGTCGCCGACATTCAGCGCCAGCGGTTTCTGCGCGAGGATGCCGCGAACATGACCGCGTTTCGCCGCCTCTCGAATGAGGTCCGGCTGCGCATCGGGCGGGACGGCGATATCCAGGATTTCGAGGTCGCGATCCGCGAGCAGATCCTCGACGGACGCATGCACCTTGGGGATCCCATGTAGCTGTGCGACTTCGTGGGCCTGTTCGATGCGGCGTGCGGCAATGGCGACGGGATTGAATCCCGCATTGCGATACGCCACGAGATGGCAATCGCGCATGATGAACCCGGCGCCGATGCAGCCGATGCGGAAATCTTTGCGTCTGGGCAAGCGGGGAAGATAATCGAGGGAGAGATCGAGATCAGCCATGGCGGGCTCCGGAGGTGGCGTGATTGTGCCCGCAGAGTGGTCCTCACGCTCCGCGTGAGGTCGCGGCAACTTGGTCGGCAGTCGGTCCGGCACCCTCTCCCCATCAGGAGAGAGGGGTTGGCGGCGAGTGGTAAGGCCCGCGCGGATGCCGGAATTTCGTGCATCGAGGACAGATACGCGTCAGCACCTATTACCCCTCACCCCGAACTCTCTCCAAACGGGGAGAGGGGATCCGGACCGACTGCCGACCAAGTCACTGCGGACCTCACGCGGAGCGTGAGGACTACTCTGCCCGCAGCATTCGTGAGCCGCAAGGAAAAAGGGAAGGCAGCCCAGGCCCATGTTTGAGCATTTCGAGCACACCGCCGACCTCGGCCTGCGCATGGAAGCGGCCACTCTTGACGAGTTGTTCGTCGATGCGGCCCGAGCGTTGTTCGCCGCCGTCGTCACCAACCTGGAAACGGTGCGACCCACAGTACGCATCGAGGTGACGCTCGCCGCGGACCAAGTCGATTATCTGCTGTTCGACTGGCTCAAAACGCTGCTCTACCGCTTCGACGTCGAGCACCTCCTCTTCGGCAAGTTCGAGGTCCAAGTCGATGCGGCCGGCATGAAAGGCGTCGCGTGGGGCGAGCCGATCGATGCCGCGCGACATGCCCTGGAGCATGAAATCAAGGCGATCACTTATCACGGCTTGCAGGTGCGGCAGACGGCCGAGGGATGGGAAGCGGAAGTGATCGTCGATATTTGACGAGGGTTAGCCGCGACGCGCACCGGAGTGCGGACTGAATGCCATGCGATCGTTGGGTGCGCTGTCCGCGCTCCGCTGCGCGTCGCGGCTAACCATGTCGGCACTACATGCGTTCGACGGTGCGGATGCCGAGCAAGCCCAGGCAAAGCTGGATCACGCGGGCGGTCAGGTCGCACAGCAGCAGTCGGCTCTCGCGTAGCTCCGGCGACTCCGCTTTGAGCACGGAACAGTTTTGGAAGAAGCCGCTGTAGGTTTTAGCGAGATCCCACAAGTAGGTCGTGATCCCGCTCGGCTGATAGTCGGCCACCGCCGCGGCGAGGGCTTCTTCGAACCGCAGAATCTGGAGTGCAAGCGCCCGTTCGTGCGGCGAATCGAGGTGAATGGCCGGGGGATCGGTGCGAAAGCGCTCGATCGAAACCCCGGCCTTGCGAAGGATGCTGCAATTGCGGGCGTAGGCATATTGCATGTACGCGCCGGTGTTCCCGTTCATCGCCAGCATCTTCGACCACCTGAAGATGTAGTCCGATGTGCGATTCTGACTGAGATCCGCATACTTCACGGCGCCGATCCCGACCGCTTCCGCGATCTGGTCGATCTCGCTTTCGCTGAAGGCGACAGTTGAGTCTGTCGTGGGCGATTGATTTATCGCGGCGACCACGACCTTGCGAGCTTCGGTAAATGCTTCGTCGAGGAGCGATCCCAGTTCGACCGCACCGCCGTCGCGTGTCTTGATGGCCTTCCCATCCGGCCCGAGCACCGAACCGAACTTGATGTGTTCCAGCGCGACTCCGTTGTATCCCCATCGCTTGGCCGCATCGAACAGATTCGAAAAGTGCAATGCTTGCCGCGAATCGACGACATACAGCAACGCAGTCGGCTTCCACGTATCCATGCGATGTTTGATGGTCGCCAAATCGGTGGTCGTGTAGGTGAAACCTCCGTCACGCTTTTGGATGAGCGAGGGGGGCGCATCTTCGCCGTAGAAGATGGCGACGGCTCCTTCGCTTTTTCGAGCGATCCCCTTCGCTTCCAGATCGCGAACGACCTCGGCGAGCATCGGGTTGTAGAAACTCTCGCCGAGTTGATGATCGAAACGGACGTCGAGCCGTTGATAGATGGGTTGAAGCTCCTCCAGGCAGTGCGGCATGAACTCCTTCCAGAGACGTACGTTTTCCGGATCGCCAGCATGGAGCTTCGCGGTTTCCTGCCGGCTCGCTTCGGCGATGGGATCGCCTGCCTTGTCGTCTTCCTCGGTCCCCTGCGTTTTCCGTCGGACCTCGACATAAACGCGCGCCAGTTCGCGCACGGCGTCCTTGGCGAACGCATCCTTGTCGAGGATGTTCTTGTAGCCCCAGAGCAGCATCCCGAATTGCGTGCCCCAGTCGCCGAGGTGGTTATCGCCGACGACGGTATGGCCCAGGAAACGCAGCAAACGGCAGAGGCTGTCGCCGATGATGGTGCTGCGCAGATGACCTACGTGCATCGGCTTGGCGACGTTGGGACCGCTGAAATCGACGACATAGACGCCCGGGTTTTCCGCGGCGCCGACGCCGAGGCGCTCGTCGCGTGCGGTCGTTCGAAGCTGTTTGGCTAGCCACTCGCCGCGCAGACGTAGATTGATGAACCCGGGTCCAGCGACCTCCGGCTTGTCGAGCCAATCGCCCAGATCCAATCGCTCGGCGATTTGCTGCGCCACATCGCGCGGGTTCTTGCCCAGCGCTTTCGCCAAGCTCATCGCGGCGTTTGCCTGGTAGTCGCCATGCTTGGCGTCTTGCGTTGCCTTCACCATGGCGGCGTAGGGTTCGACGTCGTCCGTCATGCCGGCGAGGGCTTTTCGGACGGCATTCTGAACAAGTCGCAAAAGGTGCATGAATGTCTCCGCCGGTTAGCCGCGACGCGCAGCGGAGCGCGGACTAGACGCCGTGCGATCGCTGGATGCCCTGTCCGCGCTCCGCTGCGCGTCGCGGCTAACCATCCCGCAAAACGAAAAACGCCGCGCGGGCGGCATGGTCGCATGCCGTCGGCGCGGCTGAAAGCCCGGGTTGGCCGGGGTCAAGCGCGTGGTCAGCTCCGCTTCCAGTCCACCTGCGGCGCGTCGGCCCAGAGTTCTTCCAGAGAATAATAGCCGCGGGCGTCCTCATCGAACACATGGACGATCACATCGCCGTAATCCTGCACGATCCAGCGGCTGATTTCGTAGCCCTGAATCGTCTTGCGGACGTCGCCGACGGCGTGAAGAGCCGCATCAGTTTCCTCGGCGAGATTGCGGATCTGGCGGCGGCTGCCCCCCGTCATGAGCACGAAGAAATCGAATTGCGGAGTCAGCTTCCGCAAATCGAGAATGACGATGTCCTTGGCTTTGTTTTCTTCGGCCACGCGGGCACAGAGAAGAGCGCGATCCAGGGAAGGAAGGGTGGCGAGAGCGGGCGTTTCGAGCAAGGTAGTCTCCAAAGGACCTCCCGGCGTGAAGAGACCGCCGAATGACTCCGGCGCGGAACTGGGTCGCTCAGCAAGGACACTCCGAGGCAGCGGAGGTTCGCCAAAACCAGTTCCTTAACCATTCTACGTTGTTTATGTTCAATCCGTGCGCCAAATGACGCGGAAAACGATCTGGTTCTCATGGCGACAAGTTGATTACCCTGCCTGCTTGTTCGATCGCAAGGAGGCGAAGTCATGCGACTGATGATGCTGTTTGCTCTCGCTGGCACAATGGTCTTGGGTGCTTATGGCGTGTGGAAGTATGCCAAGCAACCGTCGTTCGCCATTACGCGGAACGTCTGGTCCTGCGCTTGCTGCAACCCTTCGGAACCCGTTTCGGCGGACCCGAATGCGGGATCGCCGAACACGTCCGAGGCGATTGAACCCATTGTGGTGATGCCGGAAGCGACGACCGAAGAGCCCTTCGACCCTCGCGTGGCGGGCACTTCGGAGGAATCGTCGATGGTGGACATCCCCTTCTTTGCGACCCCCCGCTTCGATGGCGACGGGGATCCGAAGCAGCGGATGCCGAAGGCGGATGAAAGTTTCGACTGGACCGCAATTCGCCGACGACTGGAGGAGCGAAGCGTGCTGCTTTTCTTCGATCCGTTGCCGGTCCTGCCGATGCCGGAACGTATCATGGAAGAGAGCGAAGCTCCGCCGCATTAAAGGCGAGCGGCCGGCGTTAGCCGGCTGGTACGGCATCCCGGGGAGTCTCTTGGCTCCTACCGCTAGAAACCACCTCGCTGCAAGGTTTTTGGATGAAGTCCCTCCGAACAGGCATGAGACTTTTACGCGCGTCTTACCAGCGGGCTAACGCCGGCCGCTCGCCTTGGAAGGCAACGGGCATTGCCTGAAACGGCCGATTTTGAGACATTGGGTTAGAGACGGGGTTTTCGGTTTCCGCCGGCAGGTACGATTATGGCTGTTTCGACTCGACGTGTGGTGTTGACCGGCCTGGGAGCCCTGACGCCCCTTGGCGTAACCCTCGACGCACTTTGGTCCAGCCTGCTTGAAGGCAAGTGCGGCATTCGCCCTGTCCGCTCGTTCGACGTCTCCACGCTCCCCACTCGCATCGGCGGCGAAATCGACGGCTTCGACGCGAAGAAATACATCGCTGATCGCGATGGCCGCAAGCAGATCCGCGTGATGGCCCGGACGATCCAGTTGGCGGTCGCGGCCGCGCAGCTTGCGATGGATTCGGCCCAGGCCGCCAAAGGGAAATTGGACCCCACTCGCTTCGGCATCGAGTTCGGCTCCAGCCTCATTCCCATGGAAGTGGTGGAGTTGGGCCCCGCTGCGAAGGTGTCGGCAACCACGGGCGAAGTCGATCTCAAGATCTGGGGCGGCGAAGGCCTCGAACAGGTTCCGCCCCTGTGGATGCTTAAGTATCTGCCGAACATGCAGGCGTGCCATATTTCGATTCTGCACGACGCGCAGGGCCCGAACAATTCGATCACCGAATCCGATGTGGCGTCGTTGCTTGCCATGGGCGAAGCGTGTCGGATCATTCGCCGGGATCAGGCTGATTTCATGCTCACGGGAGGGACCGACAGCAAGATCAATCCGCTGTCGTTCATCCGCCAGACGCTGTTCGGCAATCTGAGCAAGCGAAACGAAACGCCTGAAGAAGCGAGCCGGCCTTTCTGCGAAGGACGCGACGGGATCGTGCTGGCCGAGGGGGGCGGGGTGATCGCCCTCGAAGAACTCGAACATGCGAAACGCCGTGGGGCTCCGATCCACGCCGAGATGGTCGGCTTCGGCTCGGCGTTCGACCATGGCTTCACCGGCGCGGGCGTGGCCCGGGCGATCCGCGCCGCGCTCAAGCAAGCGAATCTCACCCCCGACGCCATCAACCATGTCGTCGCGCATGGCGCCGCCCATCCCAAGTCGGATGTGTGGGAAGCGAAGGGGATCCACGAAGTCTTCGGCAAAAACACGCCGGTTGCCGCGTATAAGGGAAACCTCGGCCACCTCGGCGCGGGAAGCCCGATCGCGGAAACGATCGTCGGCGTCCTCTCGATGAAGCACGGCAAAGTGCCTGGCGGCCGATTCGTCGGCCCCATCGATCCCGCATGTCCGATCAAGGAACTGCGCGAAACGACGCCGGTGCGAACGCCGTATTTCGTGAAGATCAGCCTTACCGACATGGGCCAATGCGCCGCCCTCGTCTGCCGCACCTGGGAATGAACGCCATGAAACGACGTGTGGTCATCACGGGCATGGGAGCGGTGACGCCGCTGGGCCTGAGCGTGCGCGAGCTGTACGAGAATCAGCTCCACGGCCGCAGCGGGGTCGATTTCATCACGAACTTCGATGCGACGACGTTTCCGACGAAGTTCGCCGCCGAACTCAAGGGCTTCGACTTGGCGAAATTCGTGGAGAAGCCGGATCGCTGGGCTCACTCGGGAGCGAACAATCGCTTCTCCGCCGCCGCCGCCCAGCAGGCATTGGCCGACGCGGGCTTGCTGTGGGATGCGAAGGTCGATCGGACGCGGTTCGCCGTTTACTTGGGCTCGGGAGAGGGCATCCAAGATTTCACTGGGATGATCCATCTCATCAATCGGGCCTACGACACGTCGAAGAACGCGATGGATACGGCCGACTTCTGCAAGAACGGCCAGACTCGGTTCAAGCCGCAACACGAATACGAGCAGGAACTGCACACGACGCCGGCCCACCTGGCCGACTATTTCGAAATCCTCGGCCCCAACTACAACTGCCTGACCGCGTGCGCCGCGAGCAGCCAGGCGATCGGCGAAGGAGCGGAACTGATCCGTGCGGGCGATGCCGAAATCCTTCTGTCGGGCGGCGCCCACAGCATGATCCATCCCTTCGGCGTCACGGGCTTCAACCGCCTGACGGCCCTCTCGACGCGAAACGCCGACCCGAAGAAATCATCGCGTCCCTTCGATCTCAATCGCGACGGCTTCGTTCTGGGCGAAGGCTCGGGCATGCTCGTTCTCGAAGAGCTGGAACACGCGAAGAAGCGCGGAGCGAAGATCTATGCCGAGCTGACCGGCTACGGCTCGACCTGCGATGCGTTCCGCCTGACCGACAGCCATGAAAGCGGCCGCGGCGCGATCGCCTGCATCAAGGAAGCGCTAAAGGAAGCACGCCTGCAACCGAGCGACATCGGCTACATCAATGCCCACGGTACTAGCACGCATGTCAACGACAGCGTGGAGACGCTCGCGATCAAGCAGACCTTCGGCGAGCAGGCGTACAAGACGCCGGTATCGTCGAGCAAGAGCATGATGGGCCATCTGATCGCCGCGGCTGGGGCGGTGGAACTCATCACCAGCATCATGGCGATCCAGCGCGGCGTCTTGCCGCCGACGATCAACTACGAGACGCCCGATCCCGAGTGCGATCTGGACTACATCCCCAACACCGCCCGCGAAAAGCGCGTCGACCACGTGCTCAGCAACAGCTTCGGCTTCGGCGGGCAAAACGTCAGCCTCATCGTCAGCCGCTTCCGCGACTAACTGCACGCTCTGTAAGGAACGCCCTCCGTGGCGTTGCGCAGACTAGGGCGTACGTTGCTCATCACACAGGTGCAGGTCTTCCGCATGCGGCTTAGCGTTCGCGTCGACTATCCGGATCGCTAAGCCGCAAGCGGGGGCGGTGGTATCTGTTGGATATTGATAATTCGGGCGCGCCCAGCTTTGCGGAACGCCACGGAGGGCGTTCCCTACAGCGCGTTGACGCGGATTGCTTTCACTTGCCAAGCCAGGCGAGGGCGATGCGGATCTGGTCGTAATCGAACTCGCCGTTGAAATGTTCGCGCAGCGGGGCCAGACGGCCGGAACCGAGTTCCTCTGCCGCTTTGCCGATGCGTTGGCTGTCGCCGGGATCGACCCAGGCAGACGGATCCCGCGGCGTTTCGAGCCGTAGGAAATCGCACAGATAATCGACGACCGTGGAGCGTGTTCGCCCCGTCGCCTTTATGGCTTCGTCGATCGACCCGCCATGGCGGAATAGCTGAAACGCTTGCTCCCGCATCCCCTTTTGGACCAACTTCGGCGGCGGAGCGGGAGCGCGGTTCGGCGGCGCCTGATCCATCGCGAGCCCCTGGTCGCTGCACCAGCGGACGATCACGCCGAGCAAGTCCGCGCCGAAGTCGTCCAGCTTCTGCTTGCCGATGCCGACGACGGTGCGCATCTTGTCGAGCGTCGAGGGCCGCACCGCCGCCATTTCCCGAAGCGAGGCATCGGTAAGAATGATGTAGGCGGGCATTTCCCGAGCCTGGGCCAAGTCGCGCCGCCAGCGGCGAAGCTCCTCGAACAACGGCCGATCCACGCCCTCCCACGACACTTGCTCGCTCTTCGACGCCTTCGCCTTCTCCCCCTTCTTGCGACGGACGTTCTGCACGAGGCGAACCGTCCGCTGCTTCTTCATCACTTCCCACGAAGCGGGATTGAGCTTGAGAACAGGATACTCGTCCCCTTCCTGCTGCAGCAGTTTTTGGCCCAGCAACTGATAGATCCAGTCGCGCACCTCGGCCTGGGAATGGTCCCTCAGCAGGCCGTAGGTCGTCAGGTTCTCGTGCTGGAACTTGCGAATCCGATCGGTGTTTTCGCCGCGCAAGATTCCCATGACATGGCCGATGCCGAAACGTTCCTGCACGCGCGCGACGCAGGACAACACCTTCATCGCGATCGTGGTCGCGTCGGGCACTTCCTCGACGTCGCCGAGGCACAGGTCGCAGGACCCGCAGTTTTCGGTCGCGTAGGTTTGGTCGAAATACTCCACAAGGGCCCGATGCCGGCAGATGGCGCCGCGGCAGAAGCGATCGAGGTCTTCCAGATGCTTGAAGGCGCTCGCGAGAAACTTGTCGTCGGCCCCGGCCTCGCGCACCGAGCGTTCCATGAGCCGCTGCCACGCGAGCACGTCGGCCGCGGAGTAGAGCAGCACGCACTCCGCCTCGAGCCCGTCTCGCCCCGCGCGGCCTGTTTCCTGCTGATAGTGTTCGATCGACTTCGGCAAATCCGCATGAAGGACGTAGCGGATGTTCGATCGGTCGATGCCCATGCCGAAGGCGACCGTCGCGACGACGATGTCGCACTTCTCCTCCGCGAAATCCTCCGACACCCGACTTCGCTCGGCCGCGTCCATGCCGGCGTGATAAGGCAACGCCGAGAATCCTTGCTTGCGGAGCAAGGCCGACATGTCGTCCACATCGGTTCGCCGCAGGCAGTAGACGATCCCCGCTTCGCCGCGATGTCGCTCGGCGATCTCAAGCGTCTGCCGAGCACGATCGGTGCGAGGCAGAATGCGATACGTGAGGTTCGGCCGATCGAAGGACCCGACCAAAACCTCGGGATCGCGGAGCTTGAGCTGATTGCAGATATCTTTGCGGACCGATTCGGTCGCGGTGGCCGTGTAGGCGTGAATCGCCGTCTCGGGAAACAGCTCTTTCAGTCGGCCCATCTGCCGATATTCGGGGCGAAAATCGTGGCCCCAATGGCTGATGCAGTGGGCCTCATCGATCGCGACGGCCCGCAAATCCGCCTGGCGGAGCGAGCCGATGAAGCCGGTGTTGACGAGGCGCTCGGGGGAGACGAAAAGCAGACGCAGAGTCCCGTTGAACAACTCCCGTTCGACATCAGCTCGCTCGCTTGCGGAGAGCGAACTATCGAACTGCCGGGCAGCGATGCCGAGGCTGCGCAGGCCGTCCACCTGATCCTTCATCAGCGCGATGAGCGGCGAGACGACGACGGTGACGCCGCCGCGAGCAAGGGCGGGGGCCTGATAGCAAAGCGACTTGCCGCCGCCGGTGGGAAGCACGACGAGGGAATCGCGGTCCTCGAGCACCGCCTGCATGGCCTGTTCCTGCAGGGGGCGAAAGGAACGAAAGCCCCAGTGGGTTTCGACGACGTCGCGGACAGTTTCGAGGGTGATCGGCGCATCCATGCGTTTATCTTCCGGACGCGACCACGCGGGTTCAACGCCGAATTGCAAGGAAACGAATGTCGAGAACGAAATGCGATAAAACCCATCTCGTGATGGTTTGGGGAGCACCAGCGGCATGCTTCGTCGGGTCCCTGGCCGGCCAGTAAGCTGTCCCCTTTCACCGCACAAGCATGCCCCTAGACGTGGCGCTGGTTGCGGTCTGGGGGCATGCTTCGTCGGTGAAAGCGGAAGCGTTGAGGAGCCCGGCCAGGGACCCGACGAAGCATGGCACGCGACCGTGTGTTTTGCTGTCTGGAAAATCCCGATGGCACACA
>JAIEPT010000167.1 GCA_019748295.1 Gemmataceae bacterium
CGCGAGGCGCTGGGCCGCGCGTAAAGCCAACCCAATCATCGCTTGACAGGCAGTCCGCGATCCGCTGCGCGTCGCGGCTAACCGACGTCACAACACACGGGATTCGACGCCATGGAAATGGAAAAGCTTGTTTCGCTTTGCAAACGACGCGGGTTCGTTTTTCAGTCGAGCGAAATCTATGGCGGGCTCCGCGGCTTCTGGGATTACGGTCCGCTGGGCGTCGAACTCAAGCGTAACGTCAAAGAAGCGTGGTGGCGCGACATGGTCGCTGGGCATGACGACATCGCCACCCTTCCGGGCGCTCCGACGCCTTACGATATGACCGGCCTCGATTGCTCCATCATCATGCATCCGCAGGTGTGGAAGTGCTCCGGGCATTTCGATCTCTTCCACGATTTCATGGTCGATTGCCGCGAGACGAAAGGCCGCTACCGCTACGACCAGGTAAAGGGACGATGGGTCGAAGCCAAGGGAAAAACCGTCTTTCTCACCACGATCGCCGATACTGACGATCCGGCCAAGGTATTGGAACAGCGGGCGCTCAAGTTCTTCGATCTGCGGGCCAAGCAGGCGGAACAGCTTCAGTGGAAGGGGGAAGTCGTCGCCCTGCCCACGGTGCAGGATTTGAGCCAGGTGCTGGCTCCGGACGCGAAGGAAGTCGGCACGCTCACGCCGCCGCGCGAGTTCAACCTGATGTTCAAGACGATCGTCGGAGCCCTCGGCAGCGACGAAGATGCCGCCTTCCTTCGGCCCGAAACGGCACAAGGCATTTTCGTTAACTTCAAGAACGTCTGCGACAGCAGCCGGGTGAAGGTGCCGTTCGGCATCGCCCAGATCGGCAAGAGTTTCCGCAACGAGATCACGCCAAAGCAGTTCACCTTCCGCTCGCGCGAATTCGAGCAGATGGAAATCGAATTCTTCTGCAATCCCAAGCAGTCGGCCGACTGGTATCGCTACTGGCGCGATCGCCGTTTCCAGTGGTATCTCGACCTCGGCCTGTCGCGCGAACGGTTGCAGATGCGCGAACACGAAGCGGCCGAGTTGGCCCACTATTCGGTCGGCACCGCGGACATCGAGTATGCGTTTCCCTTCCTGCCGCCGGGCGAGTTCGGGGAGTTGGAAGGAGTGGCCCATCGTGCCGACTTCGATCTGCGTTCGCACATGGAAGGGAAGCTCGTCAAGCAGGGGAACGGCCTCAGCGTCGAACTGGGCCCCGACGGCAAGCCGCGGCATAAGGGGAGCGGCAAGGACATGTCGTACTTCGATGAAATCACACGCGAGAAGTTCATTCCGCATGTGATCGAGCCGAGTGCAGGCGCGGACCGCGGCACGCTGGCCTTTCTCTGCGAAGCGTATTCGGAAGAGAAAGTGCCCGACGCGAGCGGCAAGCTCGAAGAGCGAACCGTCATGCGGTTCCATCCGCGTCTCGCTCCGATCAAGGCGGCGATTTTCCCGCTTGTGAACAAGGAAGGCATGCCGGAGATGGCGAGCGAAATCTATCGGGCGCTCAAGAAGCAGTTCAACGTCTTCTACGACGACAAGGGCGCCGTGGGCCGGCGGTATCGCAGGCAAGACGAAGTGGGTACGCCCTACTGCATCACCGTGGATGGCCAATCGATTCAGGACCAGACGGTCACGATCCGCGACCGCGACTCGCTGAAGCAGGAACGCATCAAGGTGGCGGATGCAGTTGAGGAAGTGCGCAAGCGTATCACGGGCTGCTAAGCAAGCGGAAGAGAACCGGAAACGTCGCGTTCTGCAGGGAATACCCTCCGTGGAGTTCCGCGGAACTGAACGCGACCATTGCATGTGAGACGCATTCGTTCGGACGCGTCCATTCCGGCGAAACGCCACGGAGGGCGTTCCCTACAGAACGCGACGTTCGTCGCTATGTCCGTCTGCAAACCGATCTAATCGCGGATGCGGAGGGTGTGGACTTCGATTTCCGCAGCCTGGTAGACGTGGTTGCCGACGGCGTCGGTTTCGGGGACGGTCCAGACGTCGCGTTCCCAGCCGTTCTTCCATTCGCGGGTGGCCGACTTGGCGAAGAGCCGCACCTTGTTGGCGGTGATCGGGGTTTCGTCATCCTGCATCAGGGCGTGGGCTTCGCCGGGGGCCAATTCGAAGGCGTAGTAGGTTTCAGCCTGGTCCGGTTCGCCCGGGGCCCACTTGAACTTGCCCGATTCCTTCGTGTGGTAGAGCACCTTGAAGGCGACCTTCTCGTTCGTGTCGTTGCGGATCACTACCATCCGCTCGTCCTGCATCGGCAGTTGAGCGGCGGGGGTTGGAGCGAAATCGGAGCCGGATTCGATCACCACTGGAGGCTGCTCGACGACGATCGGGCCGCCGGGGATTACCACGACTCCGCCGCCGCCCAGGAAGGGCGTCTTGATCTTCGTCACCGTGTTCACGTTGTTGACGTTATTGACGTTGTTCACGTTGTTGACCGCGTTCACGGTGTTGGCCGTGTTGATCTTGTTGACCACGTTCGGCAGCTTGGCGGCGACGTTCGTGGTGTTGATCTTGGCGACGGTGTTGAGCGCGTTGATCTTGTTCAACGTGTTGATCTTGGCGGCCGTATTGGTCCCGTTGACGACGCTCAGCTTGTTGATCACGTTGAGCGAATTGGTGATGTTCGTGATGTTGATGTTGTTGACGTTGGTCGCGGTATTGAGCGCGTTGAGGGTATTGACCTTGTTGATGGTCCCCACATTCGTCGGGATCTTGTTGATCGAGTTCACCGTCTTGATGACGCTCGGCAGCTTGGGGACGACGTTCGTCTTGTTCCCCCCTGCGGTGGCGGCGCCAGTGGCGAGAAGGAGCGAGGTCAGCAGGGCAAGGATCGTGGTTCGCATCGTAATGACTCCTGCTGCAAGGGCAGCATTTGGTTTGTCGTTCTCGAGGAAACCAACTAAGCACTGCCGGCGCCGCGCGGGCGTTCTCTCACGCGGTTGGCGTTCGCAAACGATTGGGAATAGGGAAGATGCAAGGAACCGAAGCATATCGCGGTGAGATGCTTACTGAGTGGGGCCAGTGGCGGAATGTCATCAATTTCGCGTCGTTATGGATCAATCACGCATCGCGCCGCGTGGAGGAAGCGGTATGCCTCTGCGGAGCTTGTTTGCGAACATCCGAAAGAATGCCTGATTCTCTCCGTTTGCGTGGTCCGAGAAATGCACCTTCACGGTCCTGACTCCCCCTGCCGGGCCTTTACTTGACCGAAGGAGCATTCCGATGGCTGCGAATACTGCCGAAGGCGTTTTTTCGCGCATTCAATCGATCAAGCAAACCAGCCCGTCGAACGGCAGAGCTGCTCCGGATGGGATGGCGAAGCTTTTGGGTTGGTTCAGCATCGGGCTTGGGCTTGCCGAGATGGCGGCGCCGCGTGGGATGTCGCGCACCATCGGCGCGGGGCCGGACGGCAAGGTGCTTCCCTTCTTCGGCGCCCGCGAAATCGCGGCGGGGCTGGGCATCCTCGCCGGCAGACGGCCCGGCGAATGGCTATGGGGACGCGTTGCCGGCGATGCGGTCGATCTGGCTTATCTCTGGTCGGCGTATCAATCGCAAACGGGGGACGCGGATCGCAAAAAGCTGATCGCATCGATGGCCGCCGTCGCGGGCGTCACCGTGCTTGATGTCGTCGCCGCGTATCGGCATGTCAGCGAATCCGACGTTTAATTCCCGTCCCAAGCCCAGGGGCGAGCGTAGCGAGCTCCTGGGATCGCTTCGCAAGAGAGTAGAGAAAAGAGAGTGGGAAAAGAGAGTGGGAAAAGAGAGTGGAAAGTAGAGAAGAAATGAAAGCAGACGGCTTCCTTCCCTCTGCTCTCTACTTTCTCTCATCAACTCTCTCGCGAAGCGATCCCAGGAGTTCGCTGCGCTCGCCCCTGGGCTTGGAACGCATTAATCCGCTTGCGTCGCGAGTCGGTACAGAATGTCAGCGGCCTTCTCGACTTCATCCAGCGGAACCCATTCGTCGATGGTGTGGGCCTGGGCGATGTCGCCGGGGCCGAAGACGATGGCGGGGACGCCGGCGAAGGAGATCGTAGCCGCGTCGGTGCCGAAGGGGACCGAGTGCACCTTGTGCGTGCCGGCGACTTCGTTGATCGCTCGGCCCAGCCTGGTTACTGCTTCATCCGCCTTGGTCGGCACGAGGGCTCGTTCGCAGATCCAGGTATCGGTCGCCTCGAACGGGAAATCGATGCCCCCTTTCGTGCGAAGCCAATCGGAAACCTGATCGCGGACAAGACGCGGATCTTCGCCCCCAACCACCCGCCGATCGATTTCGATGGAGCACCGATCCGGCACCGTGTTGACGCTCGTGCCCCCTTCGATCATGCCGACGCTGATCGTCGCGGGGCCAAGAAGCGGATCGACGACGCTTGCCCGCACTTCCTCCGCGTAGCGTTCCATCGCGACGAGCAACTTCCCCATGCGATAGATGGCGTTCACGCCTTTTTCCGGCGCCGAGCTATGGCACGCCCGGCCCGGCGTGCGGATGAACCAGCGGACGACGCCCTTGTGGGCATGCACGATGTTGAGCCGGGTCGGTTCGGCGACGATGGCGAAATCGGCGTGGATGCCGCGTTTCGCGAGTTCCTGCACGCCGAGAAACGTGTGCTCTTCATCGACGGTGCAGGCCATCGTCACGTTGGCCGCATTCGCCGGCTTCTCGCGGACAAGGCGGGCGAACGCGGACAGCATCGAAGTCATCCCCCCCTTGACGTCGCACGTGCCCCGGCCAAACATGCGATTGCCTTCGATCTTCCCCTCGAAGGGGGGCACGGTCATGTTCGTGACCGGAACCGTATCTTGATGGGCCTCGAACAGGATGGTTCGCGCGGCTCCCGGTCGCTCGAATCGGGCCACCACATTCTCTCGCCCCGGCGCCGCTTGCTGCTTTTCGTAGGGAACACCTAGACCACGAAAGAAGCGTTCCAGATACGCGGCGACGCGATGCTCGCAGGAGATTTCCGCGGCAGACTCGCGTCCCATCGGATTGACGCTGGGCAACGCGACGAGATCTCGAAGCAACGAAGCGACGGCACTCATCGCGATTCTCCCTCGTGCGGTTGTCCGTCCAACTTCATGCGGCGATAGACGTTCGCCAACTCGGGAACGCGATGCAGCTCGGCGATCAGCGTGTCCCAGTCGGCTTCTTCTTCCTCAATCGTTCGAGCAAGGCGTGATCTTGCTCGCCGATATCGGCCCTTTTCGATCGCCTCCTGCATCCAAAACCCGAAGCCGCCGAGGACAAGCAGCAGGAGCAGGTAAAACCACCATGAAGCCAACTTGTCGTTCAAATCGATTCCAACCCATGGCTCAACGAAACGAGCGTGAAGCGCGAACGAAAGAACCCCAGAAAACACGAGTGGGGCCGCGATGAGCCCGCAGCCGGACTCGAGTTGCTCATTGAGGCTTAGCAATCGTCCATAGAGCCGCGGCGAGCGGCGTTCCAGCGAACTGACGGCCGCTTCCTCGATTCGAACTTCCCCGTCGAACATCTCGACGACGAACCGATCCCCCTCGCGCAGAAACGACTCGATGCGAGCGGCGATCTTCTCGTGGCGGTCGTCGAATTCGGGCAAATCGGTCATGTCTTATCCGATTTCCATCCAAGCCCAGGGGCGAGCGCAGCGAGCTCCTGGGATCCAGACCGTAAACGAAATCGCTCTTCCGACACTCTGATCCCAGGAGCTCGCTGCGCTCGCCCCTGGGCTTGGGAAATCATGCCGGGCGCGCGACGCGAACGTGGGCGTAGCGAAACACTTTGTCCAGCCAGCGATAACCGGGGCGCAATTCCTCGATCACTTCGCTCGCATCCCGATTCGGTTCGCGAACGATCTCGACGGCTTCCATCGATTCCGGGTCGAACGTTTCGCCGACGCTGTCGATGCGTTCCAATCCCAGTTGTTCCAGCAGGCGATCGATGCGTTGCAGGCTCATGCCGTAGCCCGCGCGGATTGAATCGAAGGACTCGCGCATCTGCTCGAATGCCTCGACGAATCGGTCGATCTCCGCTGCGTGGCGATTGTGCCACGCATGCAATTCGCCACGCTGCGCCGGCGACAAGCCATGTGCCTGCGGCTGACGCTCCGTCCACTCTTGCAGGGGAGCAAGCGCATCGCGAACCCGTGATTCGACTCCCGTCCAACGTGTCCAACCAGGCAATGCGAGTACGATTGGGGGCGGAAGGGAGCTTGCGGCTCCGTTCGATTCGGCGAGCGGCATCGCTTCGAGCGTGGGGCTGTCCGTTTCCGGGACATTCAGTTTGCGCACCTGGCGTTCGGCCAGCGCGAGCGCATCGCGCACTTCCAGCAGCGACTTGAGCACGGGCCGCAAAACGGATTCGGCAGCGTTTTCTTCGTCCTCTGCCGGTTCCGCACGCAAGGCCTCGACGGCTTCCGCGAGCTGAGCAAGCGTCTGGTTGTTCTGCTCGGTCTGCGTGCGCGTGGCGCGGGTTTGCAGGTTCACTTCCTGCCGCAGCGCAATGAACTGCTGCACGATCGACGTGAGGTCCAAGACGGGAGATGCGGCCGGGACCGCGAGCGTGTCTTCCGCCTCGGCGGGCGAAAGCTCCGTCAGCCAGGTGCGGAAATCGGCAACGATCCGGTCGATGTCCAGAGGATTCACGAGAGCTTCGCCAAGGCCAAGAGTTCCTGCAACGAAAGCCGCTTGCGTTTCGCGTCTTTCTGAACGGCTTCCACAAGCTCTTCGATGGTATCGGAGCGGTAATCGTCGAACAACTGGTTGGCGATGCGCGTTTCCTGATCTTTGAGTTTTTCGAACGCCTCGCGCACCGCCGCGAACCGTTGCGGCTCGCGGTCGGGGGGATGCAGCTTCACCAGTTCCAAATAGCGCTGGCGAATGGCTGCATCGTCGCTATCGCGAGGCAGTCCGAGGATGGCGTAAGGATCTTGCATGTTCAGTTCGGAATAGAGGTCGTTTCGAAGCCCCTGTCTTCCGCTTGCGGCTTAGCGTTCGGAGAATCCCTGGACTCACTAAGCCGCAAGCGGAAAACCTTATCTGACGGTTTTGAAGCAACCTCTTATCGCGGGAACATGCTCGCGGTATTCCCCGCGTGGGCCTGCTGGTAATATACGTAATATACGGCCATGGCGTTGTGCAACCCAAAGTACGCCGGCTCGGCGCCGGGCGTGGCCGGGGCGAAGCGAAGTCCCTTTTGGGTCATGTGCATCACGACTTCGGGGACGGATTTCCCTTCGACGCGATACGAGCCGTCCAACAACTGAGAGGCGTTGGCCTTCGCAAGCCCCGAGATGCTGTCGGTGAGGCGTTCCTGAAATCGCTTCCCTTCCAGGTATTCCGCACCGTCGATTTCTTCGATGTGCAGCTTCTTCTTCAGTTCCGCAAGCATCTGTTCGTTGAGCACGCGGACTTCACGCTGGAGCTTAGGGTCATTGACGCCTTGCCGGGCGTTGTAGACCACCTTCACTAGTTTCTGATCGAGCTTCTTCTGAGTCGGGCCAAGCAACGCATAGGGCCAGTCGAGCGGTTGGCCGGTCTTGAACATTCCCACCGAGTTGCCGTTTTCGCCGACCGTGACGTTGATCCTCGCAAGCTGAGCGGGGTCGAGAGGCAGAGAAGGGCCGGAAACGCCCGAGAGGACCATGTGCTGAAGCGTCGGCAACACATAGTTCATGGCGAACCCCGAAACGACTTCGTGTTCTTGGGCTTGCAGCATGAGTCGGCTCGCGGTGTTCGTCTTGATCTTGCTCTGTTGTTCGGTCCAGGTGGGCGTGTTCGCCTTCTCGTAGTTCATTTCGTCGAAGGCTTTTCGCTTCGTGTCGATCTTCGCCTGGTTCGCCTTTTCGCGAAGGACGCGAGCTTCTTCCTGGGAGGTGATGACGTTGCCGAAGGCGTTGGCCATCGCGGCCGAACCCATCAGCGATCCGCCGGTGTTGCCGTAGAGGCCCCCAGGCCCGACGTAGCCGGGTTGATATGGGTTGGGCAGGCCTGGCTGGTAATACTGGGCCGAAGCCGGCGCGGAAAACGCTGCCGTCGCCACGACCATCGCCAGGAGGAAACGCACAAAAAATCGCATCATGGCTGCACCTGCTTGGCTTGCGGGCCGTTGGCCTTGAGATCGGTTTCCGGAGGTGCGGGTACTTTGCCGTGAGGAATCAATTCCCGCCAGCGGCGTTGCGATTCTTCCAACGCGGTTTCCGTCCCTGCGGCATCGAATGGGATCTTGTTGCCGTCCGGCGTGAGACGGATGAGATGCCAATGCGCCAACTCCCTCGCGGCAATGTGCTTGTGCGTCAGGTGGGCGATGAGCAGCTCATACGTGCCTGGATCGGCTCGTTCGCGGTCGTCGAATCCGACCAGCAACTGCAGGAAGTTGCGAACCTGGACCGGCTTCAGTTCCTTCTTCTCCACGAGGAAATCGTGGAACCTCTTGAGTTGTCCATCCTCGCGGCCCAGCCAATGACGCGTGACGCGAATTGCGGCTTCGCGGACTTCCTGTCGCGGAGCCATGAGGGCGAGGGTCAGCCCGTCGAGATTGTCCAAGGCGCCGGCAACCACGACGGTGAGCTTGGGAATCGCCGCATCCTTGTCGAGCACCGCGTGGGCCACGTCCTTGGGCGTGATGCCCTTGTTGAGGTTTTCGATGCTCTTGCGGATCTTTTCGAGTTGCTCCTTCGTCTTGGGGTCCGCTTCGCTCATGACGTTGACCGGCATCTTGTCGATATGGGCGATGTCCACCCCATCGGTGACGTTGTTCCAATGCACGCGGGCCGGGCCAGGAGGAGCGTTGAGGGCGACGCCCTTGGCGCCGAAATCGACGAAGACTTTGCCTTTCAGGACGAGCAGCGCGAGTTCGAGATCCGGTTCGCCATGATCCCCTTTGAACCCGTCTCGCATGAATTTGCTGACCGCATGCGTTCCCGGGGAGAGTCGGCCGTACGATTCGAGGACGATGGTCGTCTCGGGTTGCAGGAAGGTGAAGACCCACGTTTCGCCCGCGAACTTGATGCGAGCCTTGGTTTTCTCCTTCGCCGCCTTCAGCACGATGACGCCGCGATGCAGGGTGGCGTCGACGTCGTAGAGCGACTCGCCGCCCCATGTCACTGCCGATTCCAGCACCGGATAGGAGCCGTGATTGCCGATGTCGGCGATCATGTTCAGCTCAACGGCGCCGCCCTTGGTCTTGAGCGTCGCATCCGGCAGAGCGACGAGAAAATCGCCCGGCTTGATCTCAACTCCTGCCTGCTGAGGCTTCCAGCCGGCCGTCGTGCGAAGCATGACGGCGCCGGTCTTGTTGCTGAGGAGGGCGTCTCTCTTTTCCTGAGCGACGAGCGGCCCGGCCGCAGCCAGGGCCAATAGAGTCGCCAAACCGCACACGGGCCGCATGTTGATTTCCCTTCCCGAGATGAAGTGCGGCTATTGTAGACCAGGCGAGGGGATGATGCAGGCGTTTTCCAAGAATGTTCCGGACGAACGCTCTTGATCGTCAGGCAGCAAAAGCGCCGAGCCGGCCTTGCTCCCCTCTCCCTCCGGGAGAGGGGCGGGAGAGGGGCTGGGGGTGAGGGTGCCTTTTCTTCCGAACGGCGAGCATCATAGCGTCGCACGGGGCGAATGTTCTGCCCTCACCCCCAACCCCTCTCCCGGCTCTCCCGGAGGGAGAGGGGAGCAAAGCAAGCACTCACGCTTTCGCTGCCTGACGATCAATCAGGCGAGCGGCAGGAGTTAGTAGTCTACCTCCCTCTCCCTCTAGGCAAGATATTGCATCTTCGACCGAAAGCGTTGAAGAGTCATTGATTGGGTTTCATGATGTGGCGTGTGCCATGCTTCGCCGGGTTCCTGGCCGGGCTGTTCAATGCTTCCGCTTCCACCGGCGAAGCATGCGAAGCTTCCGAGGAGCCGCGCACGCAGTAAGCGGTTCGGCGTGACGCCATGCGAAACCGCTTACTTCGTGCGCGGCTCCTTCGTCTTACGCCTGCGCAGCTTCCGAGCGTTCGGTCTGGGGGCATGCTTGGACGGTGAAAGCGGGCAGTTCGCTGGCCCCGGCCAGGGATCCGCCCAAGCATGGCACGCATGGCACGCATGGCACGCCGCGGCTGCTTCCACAGATCCAAGCGACTTATGTCGAAGATGCAATATCCTGCCTCCGGGAGAGGGGAGAAATGCAGGCGCCGCTCGCCTAAAGAACGCACCGCAGCGGTAAGGTAAGCAAAGTGACAGCCCGCATCTTCGGACTCCCGGCAGACGGGTAAGTTGCGTTTCCGCTGCGGATTGCACCACCCATTTGCCGATGAATCGAAAGGAACCGCACCTCTTCGCGAGACCGGGCACATGCTGCCGACCTGGAGCCATCGCACCGCTGGGCTGTTCGAGCCCGCGGACGAGGTCGTATCCGATTGGGAAGAAACGAATTGCCTGCTCTGCGGCAGTTCGCACTGGTCGCCGATGGCGGAGGCTCCGGATCGGTCGCCCGGTTCGGAAGGCCGATGGTACATGGTGGCCCAGTGTCGCGAATGCGGGCTCTGCTTCGCGAATCCGCGTCCTCGGCTCATTTCAAGTCTGACGGCGCCGTCGCTCGACTTCGAGAACCGTTTGCCAAGGATACGCCATCGTGTCACGGGTCTTCGTTTCGCCCGTCATCTCCGCGTAAGCCTACCCTGGCATGGTCGCGGACGATTGCTCGATATCGGCGGCACATCCCCGCGCTTTCTCGCCCGAGCGCGATCGCAAGGTTGGAAGCCCGCGACTCTGATCGACGATCCACGCCGCGTGCAGTCCATGCGCGAACGCTTCGGATTCGAGGCAATGGTTGGCGATCTTCTGGACGGCGATATGCCGGGCGAAGCGTTCGACGTGGTGACGATGTGGCACACGCTCGATCACAGCCGCGATCCTTTACGGGCATTGCAGGCCGCCTACGCGGCGCTCGCCCCTGGCGGCAGGATTTATGCGTCCGTCCCGAATGTCGATAGTCTTGCGTTTCGATGGTTCGGCCAACACTGGACCGGCCTGGATCTGCCGCGCCGGCTCGTCTACTTCACGCCGTGGACGCTGCGTCTGACCCTGCTGCGGGCCGGATTCCGCGACCTGGACCTGCGAACCATTCGCCGCAGCAACTCGCTTCGAGCGTCCGCACAACTCGACGGCCTGCGCAAGAAGTTCGTCCGCACGCGAGTCGGATCGTACCTCGCGAGTTGGCTCGCATTTCTCACGGGGCACGCGGATGAGATGATCGCCGTCGCCTCCAAACCCCCCTTCGGCCGCTGCTAGATCGCTTTGCAACGGTTCCAAGCCCAGGGGCGAGCGTAGGGAGCTCCTGGGGTTCAGACCGAAATCATATCGCCCTTCCGACACTCCGATCCCAGGAGCTCCCTACGGTCGCCCCTGGGCTTGGCGGGCAATTACTTCTTCAGGCGGAAGACGCGATGGTTGAGGCTGTCCACGATGTAGAGCGTGCCGTCGCGATGGATAGTGACGCCATGCGGTTCGTCGAACGTCGTCTGCAGGGCGTCGCCGCCATTGCCTGACGGGCCTTTTTTCCCTGTCCCCGCGATGCGGACGATCTTTTCGTCTTTGAGCGTGTACTTGCGGATCACATGATTCGCGGCGTCCGCAATGTAAACATCGTCGTTCGCATCGACGCACAGATGCTTTGGCCCATTCATGGTCGCTTCGACTGCCGGCCCGCCGTCGCCGGAAAGGCCACGCTTGCCGGCGCCGACCACGGTGCGGATCTTGCCCGAGGGATCGACGACCCGCAATGCATGTCCGCCGCGTTCAAGGATGTAGACGTTCCCCTTGGAGTCCACGCAACACGCCCGCGGATCGACGAGCGGCGACGTCTTTGCATCGCTCCGATCCGGGGGCAATCCTGCCTTGCCGTTGCCGGCCGCAAGCGAAACGACACCGGTCTCCATCTCGATCACGCGGATCCGGCGATTGTCGAGGTCGGTCACGTAGAGCTTCGTCCCCTTCGCATCGAAATCGATGCAGAAGACGCCAGAAAACTCCGCGTTCGCCGCAGGCCCGCCATCGCCGCTGTACGCCTTCTTCCCGGTCCCCGCGAACGCAGTTACTTTGCCGGTCTTCGGATCGAACTTACGAATGCGGTTGTTCCAGGTGTCGGCAAGGTACACCTCGCCCGTCCCCGGATGAACGGCCAAGCTGTGCATGCCGTTGAACGTCGCTTCGCGGCCCGGCCCGCCATCGCCGCTTGAACCCTTCTTCCCCGTCCCCGCAGCAATGGTGAAGATCCCTTTCGGATCCACCTTCAACAACCGCTCGCCGCGGAGTTCGACGATCCAGGCATTCCCTTCGCCATCGAAGTCGATGCCGAAGGGCTCGATCAGCTTCGCCTTGGCCGCCGACACGTTTTCCGATGCGTCGCCGCCCCCCGCGAAGAGTTCGAGCGTATCCGCAAACGCCGGCGCGGGCATCGACCCGGCGAGCATGAAGCTGAACAGAGCGGCGCCGAACGACCAAGACTTGCAAGTCATCGAACCATCCTCGCATCGGCAAATGTCGACGCCGCTTATCTTGCAGGCAAACGAGCCCGATTGCAAGCATTCCGATGACAACGGACCCCTCGCGGCCGTTTCGACCGCGAACCAAACTTGCCGGACGGGGGTCCACGGGTAGAAATAGAAGGTGGCTCCCCCTCGCGGAGAGCCGCGAAGGCGTAGCTCAGCTGGTAGAGCAACGGACTTTTAATCCGTAGGTCCTGGGTTCGAGCCCCAGCGCCTTCACTGCGGAAGCTGAATCGCGGGCGAGACTGCGAATTCCAACACGCACAAGCTCGCCCCGATTCGATCTCGCCAAAGTGCGGCAAGTTGGTTTAGTACGTCGAAGCGCTGGCAAAGGAGTCCTCATCGCGGCGTCGCACATGGATGCTGCGGGCAGGCACGCCGACGACGGTTGCCTCAGGAGGAATGTCGTCGATGACTACGGCTCCCGCTCCGACAACGGCGCCCCGGCCGATCCGGCAGCCTGGAAGCACGATCGCGCCGGCGCCGATCAGTGCATCATCTTCGATGTCGACATTGCCGTTGATCAACGCCCCAGGCGAGATCGTCACGAAGTCGCCGATGCGGCAATCGTGGGAAACGACCGCCTTCACATTGAGGTGGGAGTGTCGCCCCACCGTCACATTGGTGGTAACCACCGCTCCCACGGCAAGAAGAACGCCCGGAGCCATTCGCACATGAGAACCGACCTGCGCGGTTGGATGGACCAGCGTGTCGGGCTCCGCGGCGTCGCCGATCATGGCATCCAAGCGCCTGCGAGTCGCGGAAGACCCGATGCCGAGCAGATAGTGGACGCGAAGCCGCAGCAGAACGAAACGGTCACCTAAATAAGCAGCGCCTTGGCGGTCCAACAGTTCGCGATCGACGTTGCCGTCGTCGATGAAACCGAGGAAGCGATAGCGAGGAGAAACATGATTGACTGCGCGAACCGCGTCGAGGATTTCACGCCCGTGCCCGCCGGCGCCAAAGATGACGAGGTCGTTCATGGATGCTGCACGATGCGGCTTGCGAAGGGGTGATGTGATGCACTCCACCTTCGATTATAGGCAACTTCTGCGCCATTGAGAACTGTTTTCCGGAATTTTCATGCTGGCCGCATGGTGGGGCAGCGGACGAACGTAGTCCGATGCCTGCGTGCTCGGATCCTTGCATCGCCGACCGCTACTAGATTCGGCCGAGGAGGAGCAGGATCAAAAGGATCAGCAGAACCATGCCGAGGAGGCCGCCGCCGCCGGCGAGGAGGTTGTTGCCGCGGCGAAAGCCGTAGCCGCCGCCGAACACGGCGAGAACCAAGATCACCACGACAATCAACGCGAGAGGGCTCATAAATCACTTTCTTGTGTGTTTCGCAGTACTTGTTCCGGACCTACTTACTTTCGCTTGCTTCGAGCTTCTTCGACCAATCCGCGATCTTTTGTTCGACCGCTGCTATATTCTTGTTGAGATCCTCGCGAACGGTTACGAAGCGATCCTTGCCCGCTTCGTCGAGTTCGCGAAGCTGCTGCTCAAGGCGGTCGTGTTCTTTCTCCAAGGCGACAAGTTCCTTCTGCGCGTCGGCCTTCGCATCGCTGGGCAGGACTTCGGTCTTCTTGAAGAGGCCCGCCATCTGCGTCTTCAGGATATTGACCTTTTCGCCCACCGTCTTGCTGATCGCTTCGCGGTCTTGCTTGAATTTGGCCGCATCCATTTGGACGTCCATCGCACCTTCCGGCCCTATGTGGAACCAGCCGCGATTGTATCCGATCACTCCGACGATCAAGGCGACGACAACGACGAACAACAGGAATCTTTTCATGGTCCATGTCCAAGCGAAGTTACTTTCCTTCACTTAGTCCAAAGCACGTCGTGTGCCGACTAAATGGCGAGCCAGTGAAAACGCAAATGTTTCGCCATCCCCATCGGAATTCGGCACATATCCACAGAAAAAATACGGCTGCTGTAGAGGCTCCAAGTCAGGAGTGGGAAGAGAAAAGGACGCTTTACGTAGACGACTGCCGCATTCTCCGCGCTCCCGTTACCCAAATGTGCAAGTCGGCGAAGTGCGAGGCCGAAGCGTTGGCAGTTGAGTTGCTGTATTTGCCGTGGTATTCGCCTAAATCAGCGTGCGCAAATCGGCAGCGGGTTAGCGGCCTGTTGAATAAGAGTGGGCATCGCGATTCCGATCAAAAC
>JAIEPT010000200.1 GCA_019748295.1 Gemmataceae bacterium
TGGCGACGACGATGATTTATACCCACGTCCTGCAACGCGGGGCATGCGGAGTGGTCAGCCCGCTGGACCGGTTGTGAATTCAGTAGAGTCGAGGAGTGGCGCGGCGGCTGGGCGGGTGCTCGGCTCCGTTTCCACTCCCCGCTCGTCGAACCGGACGTGCGGTTCTCCCGCATCCGGCTCACCGATTCGATTCAGCGGGCCTTCGCCCACAGAGACTTGCGGCAGATCGTGCGGACCAGATTCTTCAGGCCGTACTCCTCGTACAGTCGAAGATCGGGCGGGCTCGAACCCCCCTTCCGTCCGTGCTTTCGCCGCAACCACCAGCGGAGCCTGCGGCAGGCGTGCTGCTGCACCTGCTGCTGCACCGTCTGCCAGGCTCCCGTGACGTAGCCCAGCCGAAAGTAGTTCCCCCAGCCCAGCAGAAGCCGGTTCAGGAGCGCTACCGTCGCGCCTTCGTCGCGCCACGTCGTTCGGCTGCTCGTCGCAGTGCCGATCTTCTCGCAGATCGCCTGCACTTTGCTCTTGGACGGACTTGGCGCAAGATACCGCCGACCCGTTCTCCAAGAGACTTGCACGCCGAACTCGAAACCCAAGAACCGAAACGGTTCGGTCCACGCCTGGCACCGACGCGTCTTCTTCTCGTTCACCTTGAGCTTCAGACGGTCCATCATCTGCCGCATCGCAGCCATCGCCTTCTCGGCGCGGCCCCGCTTGCAGCAGATCACGAAGTCGTCCGCATAGTTCACGATGCGAGCTTCCAACCGCTCCGCATGACCCAGCGTCTTCCAGCCCAAGACGAACCGACGCATGTACGGATTCGCCAACAGCGGCGAAGCAACTCCGCCTTGCGGCGTGCCTCGCCCTTCGTCCTTGTTGCGGGTCGTCCGCTTCTTCCGGCCCGACTCGTCCGTCTCCTCGACCGCCGGGCCGAGCGGGAGTCGGAAAGGTTCGCAGTACCGTTCGTAGTACCGTTCGTAGTACCGTTCGTAGTACCGTTCGTAGTACCGTTCGTAGTACCTGCGAAGCCGGACAACGCCGGTGGAGGGAAGGAGCCTTGCTTTTCGAGAAGTACCGAAAGAGCGGACAGCCTCAAGGGCGAGAGCCTGGGAGAGTGACATGGGTCTGACACCCGCCGAAGGTTGAGAAGCTTCAGACGGGCTTCAGACGGTGCTGCGGGCGAAAGCGAAAGAGCAACCCCAAGCTCGCTTCCATCAACTGCACGACAAGATCTATCGAAGCGACGTGCTGGCGTTCGCCTACGAGCGTTGCCGCGCCAATGGCGGTGCTCCGGGCGTGGACGGCCAGACCTTCGGGATGATCGAGTCGCAGGGAAGGGAAGCGTGGCTGGGGGAACTGGCCGAGAAACTGAGAACGCGGACGTATCGTCCGGATGCGGTGCGTCGGGGCTGGATCCCGAAAGCGGACGGCACGCAGCGTCCGTTGGGGATTCCGACCTTGAGGGATCGCGTGGTGCAGATGGCGTTCGTAGGTTTCGAGTTCGGCGTGCAAGTCTCTTGGAGAACGGGTCGGCGGTATCTTGCGCCGAGTCCGTCCAAGAGCAAAGTGCAGGCGATCTGCGAGAAGATCGGCACTGCGACGAGCAGCCGAACGACGTGGCGCGACGAAGGCGCGACGGTAGCGCTCCTGAACCGGCTTCTGCTGGGCTGGGGGAACTACTTTCGGCTGGGCTACGTCACGGGAGCCTGGCAGACGGTGCAGCAGCAGGTGCAGCAGCACGCCTGCCGCAGGCTCCGCTGGTGGTTGCGGCGAAAGCACGGACGGAAGGGGGGTTCGAGCCCGCCCGATCTTCGACTGTACGAGGAGTACGGCCTGAAGAATCTGGTCCGCACGATCTGCCGCAAGTCTCTGTGGGCGAAGGCCCGCTGAATCGAATCGGTGAGCCGGATGCGGGAGAACCGCACGTCCGGTTCGACGAGCGGGGAGTGGAAACGGAGCCGAGCACCCGCCCAGCCGCCGCGCCACTCCTCGACTCTACTAAGAGAGCGCGGGGGGTGGGGCCTTGCGGCCGCGGAGGTCGGTCCAGAGTTTTCGGAGGTCGACGAGGAGGGTTTGTTTCGCGAGGGTCAGCATGAAGGCGGCGTAGCTGAGGGCGCCGACGGCGATCGCGACGATCAGGCGAAGCCAGGGGCGGGGGTCGTGTTGCAAGAAGTTTTGGGCGATCAGGACGGTGGTGACCATGAAGGCGAGGCCGGTGAGGACGACGCGTTGCGAATGGAGCAGGCCGGGGATGGTGATGCCGGTGATGTGTCGGGTCAGATGGATCAGGCTGAAGAAGAGCGTTGGGTAAAGGATCGGCCAAACGAGGCAGAGGCCGAGGAAGCCGAACTCGGAGGCGGCGTACGAGAAGGCGAGGGGATAGACGATGGCGCAGACGAAGTTGTAGCGGACGAGGATGTCGGGCCGGCCGCGGGCGGAGATCATCTGGGCGAGCGAACTGCCGACGATCATGAGGACGCCGACGGGGCAGAGGATTTGGAAGGGGAGGACGGCGGGTCTCCATTTTTCGGTGAGGAGCAAGGGGAGGGCGTCGGACGCGACGAGTGCGAGGCCCACCAGGACGGGTGCGGCGAGGGCGGTCATGAGGGCGGCGAGGCGTAGGTACCAATCGCGCAACAGTTCGCGGTCGTCTTGATGTCGGCTGAAGTAAGCGAACATCACTTGGTTGATGGTTACGGAGAATTTCTGAACCGGCATCGCCATCATTTCGAAAGCGAGGGCGTAGTAGCCGAGGACAGCGGAGGGGAAAAGGGCGAAGGCGACGGCGTAGTCGGCATTGCTGTAGGTCATCCAGAAGAGGGTGGCGAGGCTGATGTGCATTCCGAAGCGGAGCAGTTGCCAGGAACGGGCGGATGGCAATGCGAGTCGAGGGCGCCACTGGGCGGCAACGGCAACGAAGACGGCTTCGAGCGTTCGGCTGATGAGGACGCCGCTGGCGAGGGCCCAGTAGCCGTAGCCGAGCCAGGCGAGGATGAGGACGGTGGCGGCCTGCATGAGTGCTCCGCCCAGCTGAGCGAGCGATTGTCGGCCCAGGCGGAAGTCGCGTTCGAGGATGGCGTTGCCGATGGAGCGGAGCGGGACCAGGAAGAGGACAAGGGCGAGAACGCGGAGGAAGACGCAGAACGACGAGATATTGAGGTCAGGGTTCGTGGAGTGGGCATGTTGGCCGAGGAACGGGGCGAGGACGAAGATGCCCGCATACATGAGGGTGGAGAGGGCGAGGCCGACGGAGAAGCCCTGGGCGAGGTCGTCGTCGTCGATCTCTTTTTTGAAGACGATCGCTTTGCCGATGCCTGCGTCGGCGAGGATGTCGGCGAAGCCCACGAACATGGCGCCGACGGTCATGACGCTGTAATCGTCAGGCAGGAGCCAACGGGCGACGCTGAGGGTAACGCTCCACTGGAAGAGTTGCACGCAGAGCCGCACCGCCAGGAAGATGGCTCCGCCGCGAACGGCACGTTGTCGGAGGGAATCGGAGGCCATGAACCAGCTCAAAGGGGGGAGCCGCGGCGGACGGTGGAGTTTACCATGCGGGAAGCGGGGAGGACGTGCTTGAGAGTATTAGGAAATGAGGAACCGAGAACCGAGATCGGAGAATGAGGATCGGAGGTCGGAGAGCGGAAAATGGGATCCGAGGATACAGCCCTGCTCCCTTCGGATCTCCGATCTCCGATCCTCATTCTCCGATCTCGGTTCTCGGTTCCTCATTTTCAAATGGCCGATCTGGAAGTTCTGGGGTGGCAGTCCCAACCTAATTGAAATAATGAAGTTAAAGCAAGTAGAAGCGAGAAACGCGTCCCAAATGGAACGCGTTTCGTTGAATCGGCGGTAATCAGACGTTTACGAAGGCTGTGGATTAGCCGGAGCGGGCGCAGCCGCCGGTTCAGGCGGCAGGGTGACGGCGGGGGGCGTTTCCCGGCGTTCGGGCGGGAGCGTCACCTGTGGTTTGGGCTTGCTGTCGGCCGCGTCGAGCTTGCGGACCTCTTCTTCCATCTCCTTTCCGGGCTTGAAGGTTACGACGTACTTGGCATCGACGTCGACGCGCACGCCGGTCCGCGGATTGCGGGCTTTTCGCGGCTTGCGGCGCTTGACTTCGAAGACGCCGAAGTTGCGAAGCTCGATGCGTCGCTCTTCCAAAAGCGTGGCGATGATGGAGTCGAAGGTTTCCTGCACGATTTCCTTGACCTTGAGCTGCGTGAGCCCGAGCTTCTCGGAAATCTGCTTGACGATCTCTTTCTTGGTCACAGGTCGCTTCTCCAGCGGCGCGTCGCCGTGTTCCAGGCGTCGTATGTCCAAGGTGCAAGTGTACTAAGGAGATACGGAAGCGTCAAGGAAAAACGGGGCGGCGGATACGTGATGGTGCTTAGGTGGGGGCCGAGGCTCTTGCATGGGGCGTTTCTGCACTAACCCGAAGCGTCACGTCAGCGAGGGATGACGTTGGCCTCGCTAACGCTTCGGGTTAGTGCAGAAACGCCAGAGTGGGTGATTGCACCGCGCGTCGTTCCCGGCCATATTGGAGGTTCTTCAGCCGCAAGTCGTTCGCTGTACGGAGTCTCCGCATGAAAGCCTTCACCGAATACCTCACGCTTACCGTCCCTGGGAAGATGACGTTCGTCAATATCACCGACCGCGTGGCCGACTGCTTGCGGCGAAGCGGGGTGCAGGAGGGGCTTTGCCTGGTGAACACGATGCACATCACTGCGTCGGTGTTCATCAACGACGACGAACGCGGCCTGCATCGCGACTTCGGCGTCTGGCTCGAAGAGCTTGCCCCGTTCAACCCGGACCCGAACCATTACCACCACAACCGCACCGGCGAAGACAACGCGGACGCCCACCTCAAACGGCAAGTGATGGGGCGCGAAGTGGTCGTCGCCATCACCAAGGGGAAACTGGACTTCGGAACCTGGGAGCAGATCTTCTACGGCGAGTTCGACGGCGATCGGCCCAAGCGAGTGCTGGTGAAGATCATCGGGGAGTAATTTGCCGTGTCCGCTGCAGGAATGCAGAGAGGGGGTAGCATGGCGTCCATAGCCGAGTTTAGGTTCAACCGGTCGCTTCGGCAGGCACTTGCTGAACTGTCAAACGATGCGAACCTTCCTGACTCCGAGCAGTTCCGGGAAGCCTTAACCAGCCTTCGGTACTTCATCCCTGAAGTCCTGCGAGAAATTCATCGGGAATGCAATTTCTTGGGTTTGGATGATATTTGGCCCGTCGCCGCTCGAAAGACGGGGGAGGGCGAGGCGGAAATCTTCGGCGTGTGCTGCGAAGTCCAAAACCAAACGCTGATGCCCCTCCACGTCCACATTCAAGTCGCCGCTTCGGACGATGGGATTTCATGGCTCGAATGCAGGCTTGGAGAGAGGGGACAAGAAGGAATGGTGCGGGAACCATACCACCTTCTGGGGGCGATGATAAAGCGGTTCCGAGCCTTGGATCGGAGAGTTGACCGGATCGATTGGGTTTACAAAGCAACCTTCGGCCGCCGGCGCCTCTGACCAGGCGGTTCTGCGAGCACCCGCCTTCCGACGGCGATCATCGAAAGTACCTAATGCCTAGTAGCCAGCTCTCGGCTCAGCACATCGTTTTGAGGGTAGCTGTGTCCGAGGTGCTGCCGAAAGCCTTCCGCGAAGGCGACGCCGAGTTCTTTGCCGCGGCGGGCGCTCCACTCGCGCATGGCGATCACGTAGTGGTCCACGCCGTGATGCTTGAGCAGCCAATCGCGTTGGCTGGCGTGGGCGGCGAGCATGTCGGCCTTTTTCTCGATCACGTTGCTGATGTCGATGCGGATGCCCGGTTCGATGTCGCGGCCCAACGGGTCTTTGCCTTCGATCGGGTCGCAGTAATAGAGGCGCGGAATTTTCGCTAGCGGCGTTCCCAGGTTGCGGTCGGCAAGGAAGTTGGGAATCGGAGCGGCGAACGCGGCGGCGCGGCCGAGGATGCTCGTTATCTCGTGGTCGAGCATGTAATCCGAAGGGCTATGCGTCAGCACCACATCGGGGCGAACGGTTCGGAAGAGGCGGACGACGCGTTCCAGCGTCGGCTCGTCATAGAACACTCGCAGATCCCGCGATTCGACGCAGTGATAGGTCGCCCCCATGAGTTGAGCCGCCTTGTGGCCCTCGCTGCGGCGGATGCGGGCGATCTCTTCTGCGGAATGTTCGACGGAGCCGCAATCGCCGGGCGTCATGGTCGCGATATGCACGTCCCAGCGGCGCTCTTGGCGAAGGCGGAGAAGGGTGCCGGCGCAGAGGAACTCGGCATCATCCGGATGGGCGAGCAGGGAGAGGATGGTGGGCATGTGGCGTACCTATGTAGCCCTCTCGCTCCGCGAGAGGTAAGCGGATGAATGCCATGCGGTCGTCCGGTTCGCTGCCGCTTACCTCTCGCGGAGCGAGAGGGCTACATAGGTCAGCGCGGCACGTTGCCGAAGAGCGACGCCACGCCGATGCGGGTGATGGCCCAGATGGAGCGGATCATTTCCCAGGGGTTGACCTTCGTCGTGCCGAAGCGGCGGTCCTCGAAGAGAATCGGAGTTTCGCCGATGCGGGCGCCGGCGAGTCGGCAACGTAAGAGCACTTCCTGTTGGAACGAATAGCCGCGCGAAATCAGGTTTTTGAAGTTGACCCGGCGAAGAAACGCCACTGAATACCCGCGGAAGCCGCCGCTGGTGTCGCGGGCCGGCAGACGCATCAGCAGGCGCACATAGGCGTTGATCGCAGCACTCATCATCTGCCGGGAGAGCGGCCAGTTGGCGACGCCGCCGCCGGGGATGTAGCGTGAGCCGATCATCACGTCGTGCTTGTCGAGCCCTGCGATCACGGCGGGGAGATAGCGCGGATGATGGCTGTAATCGGCATCCATGCTGACGACGCGGTCATAGCCATGTTCCATCGCATACCGCAAGCCGGCGAGGATGGCGGTGCCGAGGCCGAGCTTTCCCGCGCGATGATTCACGTGGACGCGCGGATCTTCTTGGGCGAGTCGGTCGGCGATTTGGCCGGTTCCGTCGGGGGAATTGTCGTCGGTGACAAGGATATCGACCTGTGGGGCGACGGAGAGAATCTCGCGAACGAGGGGCTCCAGATTTTCCCGTTCCTTGTAAGTGGCGATGCAGACGAGGACGCGCGGCGTCGTCGGACTCACGGAAAGCACTCCTTGCCCAGCTTGCGGAACAGGTGGGGCAGGCACTATGTTAGTGAAATCTGCCCCCGCTTGACGGAACGCCGCCGCCCCTATCGCGGTCGGCTTCTCTCCCAGGAGCGGTTGGCCACGCTGCGGGGAATGGCATGTCGGTCAGTCCGGTCATCACGTGTCCCGAGTGCCTGAAGAAATTCAAGGGGCGCGGCGACTTGGTGGGCAAGAAGATCAAGTGCCCTTTTTGCACCAAGCCGTTCGTCGTCTCGGCCGACGCCCCTGCTGCGCCCAAGCCGGCGAAAGCCGGGGTTTCCGCCAAGGAAGCCGCCACCGCGGTGAAAGCTGTCGCCAAGCCCGCGGCGCCGGCAGCTCCCGCGCCGCCCGCCCCGAAGCCGGAGATGGACGAGGACGACGAACCCATCGGCGGGTCCTACGGCGTCGGCAACGTCGACATCACGTTCCGTTGCCCCAATTGCGCTCAGCCGATGCTGAACGACGAAGCCACGATTTGCGTCTACTGCGGCTACAACACGCTGACACGCGAGACCGGGAAGACGGAAAAAACGATCGCCATCACCGGCGGCGAACATTTGCTCTATCTGACGCCAGGGATCGTGGCGGCGACGTTCATCGTCATCATGATCTTCTTCCTCACTTTCTATTCCGTCGTCTTGCCTGAATGGATCGAAGAGACCAAGGCGGAATTCCTGTCGCATGAATCGATTCGCTTCTGGCTAAGCGCCATCTGCCTGGGCATCATCTGGTCGCTGGGCAACATGTGCTTCAAATACTTCGTGCTGCAACCGAAGCCGAAGGAAAAGAAAAAGGACGAGTGATCGCGCCTGTCGTTGCGAGACATCGCTGTATTTCTCCCCTCTCCCTTCGGGAGAGGGGCCGGGGGTGAGGGAAAAACCTACGCCCCAAGCGGCGCGATAATTCTTGTCGCGGCGAAAGCGGCCATCAACGCAAAGCAATAGGGACAAGAAGACCCTCACCCCCAACCCCTCTCCCGGACTCTCCCGGAGGGAGAGGGGAGAATAGCAGCTGCCGCCCCCATTCGGAGATTCCGATGCTTCGCCCTCATTCGGTCAGCCGCCGTCAATGGATGCTCGCCTCGGCGGCCGCGGCTAGCCCGCTGCTTGCCGCATCGGCTTCCGCGGAAGATCCGCCGCGGTCCGCTCCGCGCGGCCCGCTCATCGTTCGGCAAAGCTCGCCGGAGAATCTCGAATCGGTCTTCGCGGATCTGGACGGCTTCGTCACCCCCACGCCGTCGTTCTACGTTCGCAGCCATTTCCCTGTTCCATCACTGGATGAAAAAACCTTTCGGCTGCGCATCGAAGGCGAAGTCGATCGACCGATCACGCTGACGCTCGACGAAATCCGTCGCCTGGGCGAGCGGACCACCACCGTTTTGCTCGAGTGTGCCGGGAATGGACGCGTCTTTTTGAACCCCGCCGCAGCCGGCGTGCAGTGGGATTACGGCGCCGTGGGCACGGCCGAATGGACCGGCGTTCCGCTGAGCGCGGTGCTTGAAAGGGCGGGTCTCAAAAAGTCGGCGGTCGAAGTGATTCTTCAGGGAGCGGATGTGGGCGAAAGCAGGGCGATGCCCAACCCCTTTCAGACGCCTGGGCCGATCCATTTCGCGCGAAGCCTGCCGGTCGCCAAGGCGCAGCGCGATGTGTTGCTCGCCTACAAGATGAACGGCTCCGACCTGACGCCCGCACACGGGTATCCGCTCCGCGCGATCGTGCCCGGCTGGTACGGCATGGCGTCCATCAAGTGGCTCGACCGCATCATCGTCACCGATCGACCGTTCAACGGCTATTGGCAGACGCTCGACTACGCCTATTTCGAGCGACGCCATGGCCAACCCGTGCTCGTGCCCATCACTGAGCTACAGGTAAAATCGCTAATCGCCCGCCCCGGCCGCGGCGAAGTCGTTCAAGCCGGGACTGCGTGTCGCATTCATGGAGCCGCATGGACCAGCGACTCGGAAATCACACGTGTCGAAGTCAGCACCGACGGCGGGCGAACCTGGAGCAACGCCCAACTCGGCGAACAGAACGTGCAAAACGCCTGGCGGCTTTGGCATTACTCGTGGCAAAACCCAACCGCAGGTCGTCACGTTTTGATGTGCCGTGCTCACGATCGCCGGGGGCGGGTGCAACCGATGGAACGCGACCCGGATCGCCGCAACGCGATGATCAGCCACGTGCTGCCGTTGGAGATTGTCGTGAGGTGAGGTTGGTCCGGCGAGCAGCCGCTGTTAGGCGGTTGGTACAGTGTCCGCAGAAGTCTCTTCGTCCCCAGACTGCTTAAATGCAGACCGTAAGTGCGTCATGAGACTTGTGCGGACACTGTACCAGCCGCCTAACAGCGGCTGCTCGCCTATTCAGTGCGCAACCGCAGCACGCCCAGCGCAAAGCCGACGATGCCGACGCCCAGCAGAATGCCGCAGGGCATGAGCATGTCGGAGAGGGAGAAGCCGCGCCAGACGGCGCCTTCGAGGACGAGGATGCCCCACTTCACGGGGCTGAAGTTGCTGAGAATCTGCATCCAGCGCGGCATCGCCATCAGGGGCACCATGCCGCCGCCGATCATCGACATCGGCATCATGATTCCCCAACCCGCTCCCGAAACGCCCGCCTCCGTGCGCCCCAGCGTCGCGAAGAACATCGTCAGGCCCGTGAAGCAAATGGCCGTGGAGGCGATCGCCAGCGCGAGCAATGCGGGATCGCCGAGGCGGACGCCAAGAACCAGGGACGCGAACAGCAGCAGCAATAGCGCGACGAACGCGCTCGTCAGAAAACACCCCAACGCCTTGCCCGCGAGCACCTGCATCCATGAAAGCGGGCTCGTGCGCAGTCTCAGAAAGGTCCCCTGGTTACGTTCCAGCACAATGGAAATCGAAAAGCTGGCCACGCATCCCATCAGGCCCCAGAGAATCGACTGCGGAAACGTGACCTCGAACGCGCTGCGTGGCCGTTCGATCTCGCGGGTCACTGCTTTCTCTTGAAGGTCGATCAGGTTCATCCCGCCCTTCTTGGCCGGAACCTTCGGCGCCGCTTGGAGAAACTCATCGAGCCCTTTGATGAACAATGCGAACGTCGCTTTGCGGAAGGGATCGATGTCCTTCGCGTTCTCCAACTCGCGCAGCGCTTTGCGGGCCATCGCTTGCCCTTTGGCTGGATCGCTGAAGAGTTCCTGCATGTCGGCGAAGGCGGCTTGCATCAGCAATCCGCGGAGCATCGCTCCGTCGGCTCGGCGCGCGGGGTCGATGCCCAGTTCCAGCTTTTTGCCGGGGCCGCCGAACTGAACGCCCCCCTCGCCGAACCCGCTTTGGATGACGAGATAGGCCGCCAGCTTTCCTTTGCGAACGGCTTGCTGGGCCTCGTCGAGCGGAATCGATTCGATACGCAGCGAGGCGATTTTCTTGAGCCGATCGACGAATTCCTTCGACCCGGCCGACTGTTCCTCGTCGATGACTGCCAGCGCAAGCGTTCGGCCTTCGCCGAGGCTGAAGCTGGAAATGACGGCCCCAAAGAAGAGCGCGAACAGCAGCGGGAAGGCGGCGATCCAGAACATGCCGAAGCCGTCTCGCCGCAACAGCCGCAGATCCTTCAAGGCGAGTGCGATGACTGCTTTCATTCGTCCCGAAGCCTCCGCCCGGTGAGATTCAGGAACACCGTTTCCAAGGTTGGATGAGCCACATCGAAATGCGTCACGCGCAGGCCGGCCTGGAAGAGGCGGCTCAATTCCTCCTGCGGCCGATCGCTCGAAAACAAGAGTTTGGTCCCCTCCAAAGGGCCCGGCAGCGTCGTTCCCGCGGGCGGCGTTTCGGCGAACTCGACCTCCACCGATGCATGGCCGCCATGATTGCGGACGAGCCCTTCCAGCGTATCGAGGGCGAGAATCTTGCCGTGGTCCATGATCGCGATGCGACGACAAAGCCGGGCGGCTTCTTCCATGTAGTGCGTCGTGTACACGATGGTGAGCCCAGCGGCACGAAGCCGTTCGATGGTCTCGAAGATGTAATTGCGCGACTGCGGATCGACGCCGACGGTCGGTTCATCGAGGAAGACGACGGCCGGTTCATGGACGAGTGCGACGGCCAGATTGAGCCGGCGTTTCATGCCGCCTGAGAAAGATTTGACATAGTCGTTGCGGCGATCGGCGAGTCCGGCCAAATCCAAGGTGGCGTCGATCCGCTCTTGCAACTTCGCCCCCGAAAGGTCGTAGAGCCGTCCGAAGAAGGCGAGATTCTCGGCTGCCGTGAGTTGCTCGTAGAGGGCGAGAGCCTGGGGAGCAAGACCGAGCTTGTATCGAACGTCGCGCTTCGTCGGATCGAGATCGCCGGCCAGGCGGATCGTTCCCGCGTCCGCGGCGAGGACTCCCGCCAAGATCAGCAATGTGGTCGATTTGCCGGCGCCGTTCGGTCCCAGCAGAGCGAACGCTTCGCCGCGTTCGACGTGGAACGATACGCCGTCCACCGCTTTGAGCGAACCGTACGCCTTCTGCAAATCCGCGACTTCGATCATGAAGGTGCTTTGTATGGGCGGCGACGGGCAATTTCATCTCGCTAAGCCGCAAGCGGAGGTTGCGGCAATCCTCTGCACGCCCGTGAAGTTACCCGAGACGCGAAGCGTGAGTTTCGTTTTTTTCGTGTCACACAGGCGAAAGCGGCGTTTACTGCGGGGAGGGCGGGATAGGAGCGATATGAACGGGCATTCGCTTCGCCACCAGATCGAAAGTGGTCCTCACGCTCCGCGTGAGGTCAGCGGCGATGTGAAGGCAGACGGTTGTGGAAACAAGTTTATGAAATTATTTGATATGACCGCAATGCAGCCCATTCCGACAAGTTAATAAACTTGTCGCCACGAAAGGCAGTTGCCGACTGACCTCACATCGCCGCTGACCTCACAGGGAGCGTGAGGACTACTGTCTAGTCGATGCTGTTGCGTTCGTCTTTGGGGTATTCGGTGAAGAATCGGGCGAGGTCGCCGGCGATGGCGTTGCCGAAGTTGGCGCGGAATTGCAGTTGGCTCATCTCGCCGGCGTCCACGTGTCGGCCGCGCGGGTATTCGCGTTTGTAGACCTGCGTCCACACGGTCGCTTCCCCTTCGTCCTTCGACACGTCGAGCACCTTGATGTCGATCTCGGCGGCGCCGCGATAAAGGGTGCGGAGGCTGTTGTCGTTGAGGCTGAACTGCGTGATCTCAAGAGACACGACATAGTCGGCCTTCAGCGTCTTGCCCAACTCATGCAACGACGACGCATCGGAGCCGGCTTTCGCCATGTAAGGCCGCACGCGCGATGGCGGCACGACGGTTACTTTCTCTTTGTTTTCCGCGAATCGTTTCTTGAGATGCTTGCTTAAAAGGTCGGCGATTTCCTGCTCGGCGGGCAACAGTTCGGGCCGGGTCTCGAGGCCGTGGGCTCGGCAAACGAGCGCGACGCTGAGTTCCTTGTCCTTCTTCGCGAGCGGACAAACTGCGGGAATGTTGTCGTTGACGAACGGCATCAAGAGAAACGTCAGCGATGCCGGCGAGCAGCCGTTCGACATGCCGAGTGCGGCGAAAAGCAGCGGGATTGCCAAGCGAAGTCGCACGCCATGCATGACCGTTCCTCCGTGAACAGAGTGCTGCGGGCCGTGCCCGCATGGCTCCCCTCTCCCTCCGGGAGAGGGGCTGGGGGTGAGGGAATCGACATCGCGTGATGCGAACAATACACCCTCACCCCAACCCTCTCCCGGAGGGAGAGGGAGTAAGTCAAACTTCTGGTGGCCGTTACGTTCCTCCGCCCCAGTAATGCAGAGCGAGAACGATTCCCCATCGGCCGAACAGCAGGATGACGAACGCAATCGTGAGTCGGATGAGCGTCATTTCGACGCTTCGCACCCCAAGGAGCCGTCCGCGGATGACGCTGGCGATCGCCCAGAGGACGAACGCGACGCCGAAAATCGCCAGGCAAGTGCCGACGACGTTCGCCTGCACGGAGTTCCACAGGTCGCCGCGCACCAAGAGTGCGAAGCTGGTGGACATTCCGCAGGAGGGGCAAGGCATGCCGCCCGTGAGCGTTTTGAACGAGCACGGGGGAAGGCCAAGCTGCGTATGCGTTTCCTGATGCCAGATGCGGTCGTCCTTGTAGGGATTGAGCCGCATCGCGATGCCGAAGACGCCCAGCCAAACCGCGACGATCGCCAGGAGGATTCCCCGAACCCACCAAGCCATCGGGCGACGGGGCCGAGGCGGAACATCGTCCCAATCCGGATCCGTCGCGTGGTCGGGGACCATAGCCATGTCGTTTTCGCTTGGCAAGAGAAGATTGGACGCGTTCAGGTTAGCGAAACAAGGAAAGCGGAGGAAGGGCGCGGGCAACGGTTCAACAGACAGTTGCCGTGCCATGCTTCGTCGGGTCCCTGGCCGGGCTATGAAATGCTTCCCCTTCCACCGACGAAGCACGTGAAGCTTCAGAAGCTAACCGATCCTCGGTCTTGGGGCATGCTTGAGCGGTGAAAACGGGTAGCATGAGAGCGGCGTGCAGATCGATGTAGCGGAGGACGTTGCGTTCTGTAGGGAACGCCCTCTGTGGCGTTCCGCCGAACTGGACGAGGTCGGCCCAGCAGTCCATCTGCAGCAACCGGCTGAGCGTTCATGCGTGGCGTCAGTGACACGGTCGGTGATTTCGCGGATTGTTGGATGACGGGGGTCCACATCGTCCAGTTCGGCGGAACGCCACGGAGGGCGTTCCCTACAGAAGGCGACGATCGTCGCTACTTGAATCTGCACGCCGCTCCAAGAACTCAATCGCCATCGTTCGCGCGGATCATCAAACGGACGTCAATCATGGCGGACCTCGGTCATAGTTTTTAGAGGATTTCAAACAGCATCCTAATCCGATGCAGCTACAGCCGGGAAACGAAATCGCCCGGCACATCGCGCGGGATGACGCGAAAGCTCGAAGATTGCTCTCGCGTTGGCAGAACATTTCGATATAATTCGGGTGTGGCGGGTTTCATGCTCGCCGGGTCAATAGACGAGAGTTCCGCTTTGCCTTGCCTTTCTCATCGCTCTGAATCGCTTTGCTTCACGGCTTCTCGAGAACGTCAAGATCCTCGTTGGATTGCGTGAATCCTGCGCCCGCATCTTGCTCGGATGCGGGCCGGGGGCTCGTCTGCGTATGCCGTTCGTTCGGCAGTTTCATGGCAGCGAGGGGCCTATGCCCTCGTAGAGAGTGGATCATGAGCAAGAGTCTTTATGTCGGCAACCTTTCCTTCCAGACCACGGCGGACGACCTTCTCGAAGCGTTCGGCGCTCACGGTCAAGTCGTTCGCGCCCAGATCGTGACCGATCGCGAAACGGGCCGCAGCCGCGGCTTCGCCTTCGTCGAAATGGCGGAAGGCGCCGATCAAGCCATCCAGGCGATGAACGGCGCGGACTTCATGGGCCGCGCTCTTACCGTCAATGAAGCCCGTCCTCGCGAAGAACGTCCCCGCGGCGGCTTCGGCGGCGGTGGTGGCGGCGGCGGCGGCGGCGGCCGAGGCGGCTAC
>JAIEPT010000337.1 GCA_019748295.1 Gemmataceae bacterium
CTTGCGGTTCGGGCCATCACCGCCCGCAGAGGATTTGCACCTCCTGAGACGCAACATGCCTGGCGCACAACGCGAAGACCTCGGAACTTGCTCCGAGGTCTTTTCGTTTGATATGCATCGTCGGGGGTCAGAGCCCGAGCGCCAGCGAGGGTTTGGCAGCGAACTCTCTGAGGCACGTTTTCGCAGGGTTCCTGCGAAACCCTCGCTGGCTGGCGCTCAGGCTCTGACGGATCACGCAGTTGTGGCACGGTCTCCGACCCGGCCACACGGCCCGACCGAAGGTCTCCACGAAGCGCCAGGGATCTTGTTCTCAGCCAGGAAGAAGATAGACCACGGATGACACGGAACTCACGGATGAGGACCGTCTGATCGGTGTTATCCGTGCCATCCGTGGTCGCTGATCGATTTGTGGTTCCGACCGCGGTTGCGGCATGACGTATTCGGGCGGTTGATGGAGACCTTCGGTCAGGCCGTGTGGCACGGTCGGAGACCGTGCCACAACGGAGCCGCAAGCGGGGGTGACGATTGCACATTGGGTGACGAACAATCGGACGCGCCCAGTCATGCGGAACGCCACGGAGGGCGTTCCCTACAGGGCATTGCGTCTTCGCGAACGTTATTGCAACGTGAACGCCGGCAGCTTCACGATCTCGCCCCCCTTCAGCGCCGACTGATGGGCACAAATACCCACGCAGGTCCAGTTCGCGCTTTGCACCGCGTTGGGCCAGGGATCGCGGTCGGCGACGAGGGCTTGCAGGAACTCGTTCGCCAAATGCGGATGCGATCCGCCGTGGCCGCCGCCCTGGATGAACGACAGGTGATCCGGGTCCTGGATCGATTGCGTGAACTGTTGAATTTCGGGGGGAAGCAGGTGGGCGAAGTCGGGCGTCTTGACGCGGGTCGCGATTTCATGTTCCGGCTTCTTGGCCGTGTGGATGATGTGTTCTTCGCCTTCCACCAGGGCCCATTCGAAGCTCTTCTTGGCGCCGTAGACGTCGAAGCTTTCGCGATATTGGCGGGCCGTATCGTAGAGGAATCGCCAGATGTGGGCGGCGACGTCCGAATCCTTGATCTTGATGTGGCACGTCTCGACGGCGAACTTGTTCCCCGACTTTTTGGCAATCTCCTCGCGAACGGCGCCGGAGCCGAAGCAGGAGACATATTCCGCCACGCCGTTGACGAGGCCCAGCACCGGGCTGACGACGTGCGTCGCGTAGTGCATCGGGATCATGCGTTCCCAGTATTCGGGCCAGCCGTCCATGTCCTGCGGATGCGAGGCGGCCATGTACTGAATTTTTCCGAGTTCCCCCTTCGCGACCATCTCCTTGAGAAAGAGGAACTCGCGCGCGTAGACGACCGTCTCGGCCATCATGTACTTCAGGCCCGTCTTCTTCACCAGCTCGCATATCTGCTCGCATTCCTCGACCGTGGTCGCCATCGGCACGGTGCACATCACATGCTTGCCCGCTTTGAGGGCCGCGATCGATTGCGAACCGTGGTCGGGGATGGGCGAATTGATGTGGACCGCATGCACCTCGGGATCCTTGAGCAACGCTTCGTAGCTCGTGTATCTCTTGGCGATTTTCGCCTTGTTCCCGACTTCGTCCAGCTTGCTTTGGGTGCGCTGGCACAGGGCCATGAGGTTGGCGTTGGGATGCTTCTGGTAGATGGGAATGAACTCGGCGCCGAAGCCCAAGCCGACGATCGCGATGTTGATTTTCTTGGTGCTCACGAAACGACCTCGAAAGCGGAAGCGGGGTTGAGACGGCGTCGATTCTACCGGCGCCGAGATCAATCTCCATGAGATTTTGCGCATCCCCCTTGTGTTTTCGCACCGGTTCGGGCTCCCCTCTCCCCTTTGGGGAGAGGGGCCGGGGGTGAGGGGAGAAAACGGTGCTGACGCGTGTCTTTTTCACTGCGCCCTTTCTGTCGCTCATTCGACACAACCACCGACTTTGCGTTCGGCGAGGGGATCGATTATTCTCACTATTCGGGAGGATAGACGATGCACCCGAAAATCCGCGTTTCGTACCGATAGCAAACGGTATTTCTCGCCCGAAGAAACCCGATCCGATACGTGGTTTCTCCAGGTCGGTGGCGCGTTCACGGATTTGGAAAACCTTCACATTCGCCGTCACCAAACGGTGTTTTTCGCCGCGGTCAAGGAAGCTCGACGTCGAATCGAGTCTCGGTAACGTACCACGCATCCGTCTTCCGCTTGCGGCTTAGCGATTGGCCGGCACAATCCGGCTCGCTAAGCCGCAAGCGGGGGTCGCGGGATGTCGATGAAGTACCATCGGACGCGTCCAGTCATGCGGAACGCCGCGGAGGGCGTTCCCTACAGCGCGATGCTACGCGAGGATTTCGTTGATCACGTGGCCGTGGACGTCGGTGAGGCGGCGGTCGATGCCGTTGTGGCGGAACGTAAGACGGGTGTGGTCGATGCCGAGCAGGTGCAGGATCGTGGCATGCACGTCGTAGACCTCGGTCGGATGAGCGCGGTCGAGGGGTTTGTAGCCGAAGGCGTCGCTGAGGCCGTGCGTCGTGCCTCCTTTGATGCCGCCGCCGCAGATCCAGTTGGTGAAGCAGAAGGGGTTGTGGTCGCGGCCCCTGCCCCCTTGCGAGGACGGCATTCGGCCGAACTCGGTGCTCCAGAGGATCAGCGTGTCTTCGAGCAGGCCGCGCTGTTTGAGGTCCTTGATGAGCCCCGCGGTTCCTCGCGCCATGCCCATGGCGAGCGGACCGTGGTCGCGTTCGATGTCTTCGTGCGAATCCCAATTGCGGCGCGGGAAGCCGTTGTCGTTGCCGGACCAAATCTGCACGAAGCGGACGCCCCGTTCCAACAACCGGCGGGCGACGAGGCATTTTCGGCCGAAATAATCGGTCTCCTCGGGCACATTGATTTCGCGCGGCCAGGAGTTGTTGTTGTGGTCGAGGCCGTACATGCGAAGCACATGCAAGGGCTCGCGTGAGATATCGAGTGCCTCGGGGGCGGCGAGCTGCATGCGGGCGGAGAGTTCGTAGCTGCGGATGCGGGCTTCGAGGCGGTCGTCCCCCTGACGTTGGGCGATGTGTTCGCGGTTGAGTTTGGTGAGGGCCTCGATGGCCCCGCGGTCGCTGTTGCGCGTGACGAAGTCGCCGTTGCGTGCGGGGAAGAGATCGGCAATCGGGTTGGGCTGCCCGGGATAGATGATGGCGCCCTGGTGCTGGGCGGGGAGGAAGGTGCTGTCCCAATTACGGCTGCCGTTGGAAGCAAGGCCGCGATGGTCGGGGAGGACGACGAACGTGGGCAGGTTGTCGTTCATCGTGCCCAGGCCATAGCTGGCCCAGCAGCCGATGCTGGGGAAGCCGGGGCGCGTGAAGCCGGTGGTTTGCAGCAGCGTCGCCTGACTGTGCAGGCCGGATTTGCCGACCATGTTGTGGATGAACGCGATGTCGTCGGCCAATTCGCCCAGCGGCGAGACGGTGTCGGAAATCATCTTGCCGCATTGGCCATAGGGCTTGAAGTCCCACACGGGTTTCAGCCAGGGGCCGAGTCCGTTTTGAAACGCTTCGACCGATTCGCCGAAGTCGGAGGGTTGGCCATGCCGGCGGACGAGTTCGGGCTTGTAGTCGAAGAGATCGACATGACTCGCGGCGCCGGCCATGAAGAGCTGGACGACGCGTTTGATCTTCGGGGCATGATGCAGCCCGCCGTCCGGCCGACGCGTGTTGCCGAGGGCTTGATCGCGGCCGAGCATCGCGGCGAGGGCGATGCCGCCCAGACCGCCGCCGGATTGCCACAGGAAATCACGCCGGGTTGTTGCGAACATGCTAGCTGTCCCCGCTTATTGATCGGTCTTGCTCCCCACTCCCTCCGGGAGGGGCTGGGGTTAGGTAAAAGAGAGATACTGACGTTTGTTGTTTTCCGCCAAGCCCCAGGATAAGCGCAGCGCACCTTGGGGATCCAGACGGCGGCGCGATCCCCACCGTGCGCTAGCGCTTACGGTGGGGCTTGTCGCAATCAATGAAGATTGTGCACGGCTTTCTCCCCTCACCCCCGCTCCGAGAGCGGCGGCTCAACGTCAATCGACGAACACGAACTCGTTGAGGTTCATCACCACCCGGCACAGGTTCGCCAAGCCGTGGTCCTTCGCGTAGCGGGTTAACGTTTCCGCTTCGCTCGTCGTCGGCTCGCGGCTCAACGCGATTCGGAAGGCGGTAATGGCTTGCTTCTCCTCGACCGGTTCCTCGCTTCGCACACGGGCGGCGAAGTGTTTCGACATCGCCAGCACAAGCTGATTGTTGAGCATCGCGAGGGCCTGTTGCGGCGTGATCGTCTGGTTTCGCTTCTCGACGTTCAACGACGGGTCCGCACAATCGAGCGTCGCGAGGAACGGCTGCTGCTGCGAGCGGACGATGAAGCGGTAGATCGATCGCCGATGCGAAGCGGGGTCTTCAGGATCGTGCAACTCGTATTTGTAATGCGGCGAATGCTCCGGATGCTTCACGACGAAGTCCTGAAAGCTCGGCCCGCCCATCTTGAGATTGAGCTTGCCGCTGACCAAAAGCACGCTGTCGCGAATGGCTTCGGCTTCCAGGCGGCGACGATTGGTCTTCCAGCAATACTGGTTGCCGGAATCGACTTTCATCGCATCCGCTCGATCGGCCGACGCCTGGCGATAAGTGGAACTGATTACGATCAGCTTGTGCAGCTTCTTCATCGACTGGCCGCCGTCGCGGAACTCGGCGGCGAGCCAATCGAGGAGTTCGGGATGGCTCGGAAGCTGCCCCATCTTGCCGAAATCGTTGGGCGAATCGACGATGCCGCGGCCCATGTGATAAAGCCAAATGCGGTTGACGATCGACCGCCAGGTGAGCGGGTTCTTCTTGTCGGAGAGCCATTTGGCGAGGGCGGCCCGGCGGTCGCCTTCGTTGTGTTCAGCGGGCAATTCGAAGCGCGCGGGCTGATGGCTCAACGCAGACAAGGCGCCGGGGACGACATCTTTGCCCGGCTTGCGGACGTCGCCCCGCGGAAGCACCTTGATGGTCCGCGGCTTGCCCCCCGTGTCGCCCGTGCCGCGGAAGGCGCCGCTGCCATGATGGACGGCGCCGACATAGGCGAGTTGCCCAGGCGGCATCTTCGCGATCTCCTTCTTGGCATCGTCCATCGCTTTCTCGGCAGCAGCCAGGTCGGCAGACAGCTTCGGATCCGCGAGTTTAACAATCAGTTCCGCACGTCCTTCTTTCAGCTTGGCCAGATCGGCAGGGCGCGCGGCCGCGACTTGGTTTGCAAGGCCATCGACCAGGTTTTTCTTCCCCCATCGCGGGCCGGCTTCGATCGAATCGAACGCCGTCACCAGCTTGCCTGCGGCCAGGTTTTTTCCCGACGTATCATGCACGCTCATTTCGGCGAGGGCAAGGATGAACGCATCGACACGGCGTGCAAGTTTGGCGGCCGTGAATCGAACATAGCGAGCCATCTTTTCAACCTTTGCCGATTGCGGATCGGTCCCCGGGTTCGCCATGTCGGACTTGGTTCGATCGAGGACGATCTCGACGTTCTTCTCGAAGTTCGCATCGTCCGAGATTTCGATCTTGAAGCGAACGGGAAAGCCGAAGCCGGGGCCGATGCTGCCGAAGTCGTCCCACGTCGGGTTGACGATGATCTCCTGGATCGACTCGGTTTTGCCCAGGTCGATCTGCACCCACTTCGTCATGTCCTCCTTCGCCGCGAGGCCGCTGTGGTATCCGTATTCGACATGTTGCGGCCCCTTGGTCGGTCGGCTGGCGTCAGCGATCTTTCGATCGAGGTCGGCGAGTTGCTTGCCGCCGCGCGAGTTCATTTTCGCTTGCAACGCCTTCGATTCGCGGTCAAGCACTCGGAGCGTTTGGTCCAAGGCATCGCGCTTCTTCATCAGCGCGGGATCCGCGTAGTAGCGGCGATTGGTGCGGTCGATCGCGGCGAATACCGCGTGGAGGCTGTAGTAATCCTCCATCGTCATCGGATCGAACTTGTGATTGTGGCACTGGGCACAGCCGATGGTCATGCTGTTGAAGGTGCCGATGGTGCTGGACACCATGTCGTCGCGGTCGAGATGCCTTGTGATCTTTCCATCGATCCGATCCTCGCCGACCTCGGCATGCCCGATGAAATCCCACGGCCCCGCGGAGAGGAAGCCGAGGGCCTCGATGCCGTCCACGGTCCCGGGAAAGAGGATGTCGCCGGCGATTTGTTCCTGGATGAAGCGCTCGAAGGGGCGGTCCTCGTTGAACGCGCGAATCACATAGTCGCGATAAGGCCAAGCATGCGGCCGCGGTTGATCCTTGTCATAGCCATGGGTTTCGCCGAAGTGGACGAGGTCAAGCCAGTGGCGGGCCCACCGTTCGCCGTAAAGTTGCGACGACAGCAGGCGATCGACGAGTTCCTCGTATGCCGTGGGCGATGCATCATGGACGAAGGCTTCCACCTCGCGAGCGGTGGGAGGCAGGCCGATGAGATCGAAATAGACTCGGCGAATGAGCGTGCGGCGGTCCGCCTGCTTGGAGGGTTCAAGGCTCTTCTCGCGAAGCTTGGCGAGGACGAAGGCATCGATCGGATTGCGGATCGGGAAATGCTCATGGAAAACTTTCGGCACGTCTGGGCGGACTAGGTATTTTAGCGACCACCATGTTTCTTCGTTCGTCTTCTTCTCGGTGGTCGCCGTGCTCGACCATTCGCCGCCTTGGTCGATCCATCCTCGAAGGAGGGCGATTTCATCTTTCGAGAGTCGGTCCCCCTTGGGCGGCATCACGCGGTCTTTGTCCATGCCCGTGACGAGCCGAATCAGCAGGCTCTCGGCGCTTTTGCCAGGGACGATCGCGGCGCCTTCCGTGCCCCCTTGAAGCGTGGCCGCACGGCTATCGAGACGGAGATCCGACCGTTGTTTCTTCGGGCCGTGGCATTCGATGCAATGCTTCGCAAGGAGAGGTTCGATGTCTTTCGCGAAGTCGATCATGCGAGTCGCAGCCAGCGGTTCGTCCGCGGCGCGCGGCAATTGCGCGAAGCCCGCAAGGGCCAGTGCGACGGCGATCCAGAATGCGGCTCTCATGCGATCAGCCCTTCTGCGTTTTCGCAACAAATCCGTAGAACAATCGTTAAGTGAGCGGCGCCGGCATTTCTCCCCTCTCCCTCCGGGAGAGGGGCCGGGGGTGAGGGCGTGCAACGTAGCGTTGCGCGAGTCTGCGAATGTAAACGAAAACCCGCAAGCATGCGAGTCGAGGAGGAGTGCACGAGCCGTTCGCAGGGAACGGCTCTACTTGTCATACAAGATACTATTCCTGTACTATAAGATGCCTCCGGAGGGTTGTCAATGGCCTCGGCCGCAAAACCCAATATCGCCGCAAAACCCAATATCCCGGGTGGCCTGGTTGAGCAGGCCGTTGATGCGCTGAGGCTAAGGATTCTCCAGGGCGAGTTCTCCGACGGTCTGCTCCCTCCGCAGTCCAAGCTTTGCGAGGAACTGGGAGTTTCTCGTAGCGTCGTTCGCGAGGCGATGCAGCGCTTGCAATCGCAGCGGTTGATCGAACTCGGCCAGGGCCGGCTGCCTCGCGTGCTCCCCGCGGGATCCGACGCTTTAGCGGAAAGCCTGCAGATGGTGATGGGCCGCACCGAGGCCACATGGATTCATCTGGGGCAAGTTCGATTGACGCTGGAAACCGAAATCGCCGGGCTGGCCGCCGCGAGTGCCGACGCTACCCAGATGCGCGAGTTGGAGAAAACCATCGGCGCCATGCTGGCGACGGACGACGTTCGCGAACAGGTTTCCGCGGATATGAAGTTTCACCGATTGCTCGCCGAAGCGACCGGCAATCCGATCTTCGTCTTTCTGCTCGACGCCATGGCCGCCCTGCTCCGCGCCTCGCGCGAACGGACCATCGGCATCGGCGGCGCCGAACCCGCTCTCCGCGGGCATCGCCAAATCCTCGACGCGATTCGAGGCAAAGACGCCTCGGCCGCGCGCAAAGCGATGGCGGAACACCTTGGGGAATCTCAGAACGATCTGCGGAAGCTGGTTGCCGCGGGCGCTGCCCCGCCGCTGCGTTGACCGCCGTTGGTGCGAAACGCGGAAGAGCCTTATTTGCCCGTGCAACGCCTTCCATAGACTGATAGAATCAACATATAGTGGATGCTTGTATACATATCTGCCCCGGGACTACTACGAATGTCGACCGCCGCGAAAGCCAAGAAGGCCTACGACGAAAGCAGCATCAATGTCCTCGAAGGACTCGAACCAGTTCGGGTTCGACCCGCGATGTACATCGGGACGACCGACAAGAAGGGGCTGCATCATCTCGTTTGGGAAATCGTCGATAACTCCGTTGACGAGTATCTCAACGGCCATGCCGACACGATCACCGTAACGCTCCACAAAGCGGGCGATTCGGTCGCCATCGTCGATAATGGCCGCGGCATTCCGGTGGGCCTGCATCCCAAGCACAAAAGGCCCACGCTCGAAATCATCCTTACCACGCTCCACTCCGGGGCGAAGTTCGGCGAAGGGGACGACTACATCCACTCCGGCGGTCTTCACGGCGTCGGCTCGTCGGTCGTGAATGCCCTTTCCCGCAAGCTCGTCGCCACCATCAAGCGTGATGGTTTCGAGTATCAGCAGACCTTCAAGCGGGGCAAAGTCGCCACGCAACTCGAAAAGGTCGGCCCCGCCCGCGGCCATGGCACTTCGATCTACTTCGAGCCGGACGGGGACATCTTCAAGGTCACGCATTTCGATGCGGAGTGGATCAAGCAGCATCTCGAGGATATGTCGTACATCCATTCCGGCCTCAAACTTCTGTTCAAGAACGAAGCGACCGGCGAGACGATGGACCTGAGCCATCCCGGCGGCATCCCGGAGTTTCTCGCCCGCATGGTCGCGGATCAGCAAAAGCCGACGGTGCATCCGGGCGCGTTTCACACGATCAAAGAGGGCGTCGAGAAGATCGAGATCGCGCTGCAGTGGACCGAATCGACGGACGAGTCGTTTCGCTCCTACGTCAACGGCATCCGCACCGGCGACGGCGGCACGCATGAGAACGGCTTCAAAGCCGGCATCGTGAAGGCGATCCGCAACTTCATGGAGACGCACGACGTCAAAACGAAGGGCATCACGATCTCGGCCGAGGACATTCGCGAAGGCATCGTCGGCATCCTCTCCGTCTTCATGCGTCACCCGGCCTTCCAGGGCCAGACGAAAGAGAAGCTGAACAACGTCGAAATGCTGCAAGTCGTGGACAACTTCGTCCGCCCTGCCCTTGAGGGTTGGCTCAACTCGAACATGACGGTCGCCGACCAGATCGTGGGCCGAATCGTGCTCGCGGCACGGGCTCGCATGGCATCGCGCGAAGCGGCTCAGGAGGTGAAGCGCAAATCGCCGACCTCGCGCAAGCTGAGCCTGCCTGGCAAACTGGCCGACTGCAAAGCGACGGACCTGGGCAGCACCGAACTGTTCATCGTCGAAGGGGATTCGGCAGGCGGTTCGGCGAAGCAAGGACGCAACAACCTCACGCAGGCGGTCCTGCCTCTCCGCGGCAAAATCCTGAACTCCGAAGGCCTGCCGCTCAGTCGGGTAATGACGAATCAAGAATTGCAGGACATGGTGACCGCCATCGGCACCAGCGCGGGCGAGGCTTTCAATCTCAACAACCTGCGTTACGGCAAGATCATCCTCCTGATGGACGCCGACGCCGACGGCCATCACATCACGACGCTGCTCCTGACGTTTTTCTTCCGCCATATGCCTGAGTTGATCCGCAAGGGGCATCTCTTCATCGCTCAACCGCCCCTCTATCGCATCGATGTAGGCAAGGAGACGCACTGGGCGAAGGACGACGCCCACAAGGAAGAGATTCTCGCAAGCCTTCGCCAGAATGCGAAACCCGAGATCACGCGATTCAAAGGTCTCGGCGAAATGTTGCCGCGAACGCTCGCGGAAACGACGCTCGACGTCCGCAAGCGGACGCTGCTCCGCGTCGAGGTCGATTCGAATCTTGAAGCTGACAGGACGTTCGACACCCTTCTCGGCAAGGATCCCTCGGCCCGCTACAAGTTCATCATGGAGTCCGCAGCTCAGGTGACGGCTGAGGATTTGGATGTGTGACGCGATAACATGATTTCGCATCCGAGGAAGTCGCCATGAACGCAGTTGCCGAAGTTGCAAACTCTCCGATTTTCACTGTGGAAGATCTGATCCACCGATTGGGCGACATCCCGCCTAACCGCATCCGGCTTCGTCCGGCGCCAGGGGAAGCTTCGGTTCGCGATGCCGCAAAAGCCGAGCGTTGCGAGCTGATCGATGGCGTTCTGGTGGAAAAAGCCATGGGCTTCGAAGAGTCGGAAATCACTTCGACGCTCATCATCCTTCTTGGTTCGTTCGTCCGCAGGCACAAGCTAGGGAAGGTAATGCCGCCGGACGCGATGGTCGAGTTGCTGCCGAATCAAGTGCGGATTCCTGACGTCGCCTTCTTCAGCAACGAGCGTCTCGCGAAGAAAAAGAAAGGACAAGCGGTTCCCAAGATCGCTCCCAATCTTGCGATCGAAGTGCTCGGCAAAGGAAACACCAAGAAAGAGATGGATCGGAAACTGCGCGATTATTTCGAAGCGGGCGTTGAGACGGTTTGGCTTGTCGATTCCGTGAAGCAAACCGTTCGCGTTTGCTCCGGTGCTGGCGAATGCATCACGCCGCGAAGCGGCGATGTTCTAAAAGGCGATCCTACCGTACCTGGTTTTTCCGTTTCCGTGGATGAAGTGTTCGCAGATGATTGATCCTTCTCGTCGCTCGTTCATCGCCTCGCTTTATACGCTGGTGGCCATTCCCGCGGATTTCGAGAGGGTGACGAAGACGTCTTCAAGCGAAGGCTCCGCATCGATCACCCGCGCCCCTTCGCGCAGAAGCAGAGCGTCGTCGAACTGGCGATCCACCAAAGCGTGAATCGATTGGCCGAAGATGGTTGCTTGCTGAACTCCTTGGTGCGCCCGCATCCGCTCCAGCAAACCTGACGTGTCGCGGGTGTAAATCTCGAGCCAGCGAGATCCCTCGGGGGTCACGTCTTTCATCTGCTTCAACTCCTGCGGAGTGCCCAGGGCGAGCAGGTTCGAGAGATAGATGTACCCCACCCGGCCGCAGCGTTCCGCCTCATCCATGTAATGCGTCGTCACGACAAGTGCGATTCCCTCGGCGGAAAGGCGGAAAAGCAGATTCCACAAATCGCGGCGTGCAACGGGGTCGATGCCCGCGGTCGGTTCGTCGAGAAAGATCAATCTTGGGCTGTGGATCAGCGCGCAGACGAGAGCAAGCCGTTGCTTCCACCCGCCCGATAGTTTCGCCGCCCTGCGCTGGAGATAGGGGGCGAGTCCGGTGAGGGCGATCAGTTCCTCCTCGCGATCCTTGGCTTGTTTTGGCGACAGGCCGTAGATGCCGGCGTAGAAATCGATGTTTTCGCGGGCGGTGAGGTCTTCGTAGAGCGAGAACTTCTGCGACATGTAGCCGATCTGCTGGCGTACCGTTTCCGCCTCTTTGGACACATCCCGGCCCAGAACGGTTGCCTGCCCCTCTGCGAGTGGGATCAGTCCGCACAAGCCGCGAATCAGCGTCGTCTTGCCTGATCCATTCGGCCCGAGGAGACCAAAGACTTCTCCCTGGGCCACCGAGAGCGTCGCACGATTGACGGCCGTCAGCGAGCCGAAACGGACGGTGACGCCGTGCGCGTCGATAGCCAGTGCGGTGTCGGACATATGCAATCGGGATCCTTAGAGCGGTTTGCAGATGGATGTAGCGTCGAACGTTGCGTTCTGTAGGGAACGCCCTCCGTGGCGTTCCGCCGGACTGGACGCGTCCGATTGTTGATAATCGCTCCCCGTCTCCCCCGCTTGCGGCTTCGAGATCGGACGCCGCAGGTCGCTCAGCCGCAAGCGGGGATCACGGATGGCGGACGCGACTACTCGGACGCCTCCAGTCCGGCGGAACGCCACGGAGGGCGTTCCCTACAGGAACGCAACGTTCGTCGCGACCTCCGTTTGCAAACCACTCTTGTTCAAGCAAGCGCTAACTTCAGACCGCGGAGCCGGCGGCCCAGCCGGTGCTCCAGGCGGCCTGGAAATTGTAACCGCCGATTCGGCCGTCGAGATCGAGAATCTCGCCCGCGAAATGCAGGCCCGCGACCAGCTTGCTTTCCATCGTCCGCGAGTCGACTTCATCCAGAGCCACGCCCCCCGCGGTCACTTCGGCCTTCTTGTAACCCAGCGTGCCGCTCACCGCAACGGGAAGCCGTTTCATGAGGCCTGCCAGCTTGCGGCGATCATCCTTGCCGAGTCCCGCGGCCTTGCGGTCGAGCGGCAGCTTCGCCAGGCTCAGCATCGCGTCCACCATCCGTCGCGGAATGTGCGGCGGAAGCACCGAGGCCAACAGCTTCTTGCCGTTCGCCAATGCTTCCTTGCCGATGGCTTCATCGAGTTCCGCTTCGCGAAAGGTGGGAGACACGTCGATCTCGAGCCGCAGCAAAGTGGGCGACGGATGCCCTGCTACCTCTCGGCTCACATCCAATGCGACAGGACCGGACAGGCCGAAATGGGCGAACAGCAGCGAGCCCGCGTGCGATTCGATCTTCCGGTTGCCTTCGAAGATGGAGAGGCCCACATGCGGGATCGTGAGCCCTTGCAGTTCCTTCACCCAGGGATCATGCGTCGTGATCGGAGCGAGTGCGGGCCGCAAAGGAACGATGCGATGGCCGAACTTTTCCGCCCAGACGTAGCCGTCGCCGGTCGTGCCCGAACCGGGATACGACTTGCCGCCCGTGGTGAGGACGACGCGCGGGGTGCGGAACGTCTGGCGTGGGGTTCTCAGGAAGAATCCTTCGCCGTCGCGTTCCAGTTCGAGAAGCGGTTCGCCCAGCGCAAGCGTCACGCCGCTGCGATGCGCGCGACGGACGAGTGCGTCCCGCACGTCGGACGCACGATTGCTGACCGGGAAGACTTTTCCGGTTTCCTCAACCTTCGTGGCAACGCCTTCGCACTGAAAGAAGTCGAGCGTTTCCTGCACGCCGAACTGGGCGAGAGCGGAATGAAGGAACTTGCCGTTCTTGAAGGCGGCCACGATGCCGCGATGATCGCAAGCGTGAGTAATGTTGCAGCGCGTGCCGCCCGACATGAGGATCTTGATGCCGGGTCGAGAGTTTTTTTCAAGCAGAAGCGTTCGCCGACCGCGCTCCGCAGCTCGAATCGCCGCGAAAAGACCCGCCGCGCCGGCACCGACGACCACCACGTCCCACGGCTGATCTGGCTCCGCCTGCATGCGGTTGATTCTATCGAAGCGTCATGATGGGTGCGGTCGGCCTACGACTTGTTTCAATACCCGGTGGACGATTGGGAGGGCGAGGCCTCCGCTGTGCACAACGGTTGGAGTGAACTGGCGTGTGACGTAATCTGCTTCTCAGCCCCGTTCACGGGGCTAGGAAGCGGATTACGTCACACGCAGCTCTTCTTCGGCAGTTGTGCACAGCGGAGGGTTGAGGCCCAGTTCCTGCCAAGCCGCGGGATACATGTCCCCGTCGTCGAACGCCGATTTTCCGCGCGTCTACTGCAACACCGACTCGGCAGGAGGCCTCGCCCTCCTGATCGTCGGCCAGTTCGATATCGGTTTCGAAATAAGTTCTTACCAATGGGCCGGGAGCGCCTGAAGCGCCTCGCGAAAATCCTTTGGGGTCTGATACCGATCGCGCGGATCGCGTTCGACGCACTTCGTGAGAAATCGGCAGGTTTCTTCATCGATATCGGGTCGAAGTTCGCGCGGATCGCGAGCCGGTTTGTTCATGAGGCTCAGCAGCATCTGCAAGCTGGCTGCACGCTCCCAGGGGAGCAAGCCGGTGAACATTTCGAAGGCGGTCACGCCCAACGCAAACATATCCACTCGGTGATCGGTGGTTTGCCGTTTGATGAGTTCAGGAGCCAGGTAGTTGGTCGTACCCGTGCGATTGCCGGGTTTGCAAAAGGGAGGAGTGTAAGGGACGGCCAAGCCAAGGTCGATGATCTTCACGACCCCTTCTTTGTCCACCATCACGTTGCGCGGGCAGATGTCACGGTGCAGGAAGCCGATCTTGTGCATGTGCGCGATGCCGTCGGCGAGTTGGCTCAGATAATCGATGCGGTGTCCGTCGAGTTGCTTGCTGCGCGTTTCGATCAGGAAGTTGAGGCCCATTCCGTCCACGAGTTCCATGACGACGTACGGCTCCTTGGTCATCGTCATGCCGTGCTCGAAGGACTGCACGATGTTCTTGTGCTTCATCAGTTCGGCAACTTCGCCCTCCGTGGGCCGATTGAGCCCCTGGAAGCGCGCCTGAAACTTCGCGGTTTTTTCCTTATCCAGAACTTTGAGGCAAACCGTCTTGCCGCTCTCGCGGTCGTAGGCGCGGAAAACCTTCGACATGCTCCCCTGCCCCAGTCGCCCCATCAACTCGAAGCGTTTCTCCACATTGATGATCGGCAGTTTCATCTTCTTGACGACAGGCGACGCGGAGCCTCCGGAGGGCGCCTTGGCGGATCGGCTGAACAGACCGGAAAAGATGTCGAAAAGGCCCACGAACACATCCGTCGAAGAGAGACATGAGGCGGGCCGCAAATTGCTGCCCGAGGGGATTATACCTCATGGTTCGACTCGCATGCCAGCCCCCACCCCTGGCGTTGGACCCCTTTAGGCGAGCGGCAGGAGATAGTCTTCTACCACCCTCTCCGGGCGAGTAGCTGTCCATTCTGTGCGGCTGATTTTGGGAAAGTTGGCGCAGCTGGGGCGCGGGCGTTCGCATAAGCGGTCGG
>JAIEPT010000328.1 GCA_019748295.1 Gemmataceae bacterium
CACTTCGCCGAATTGAAAATCCCTGGCGACGGCCTTGGCTAACCCGGACGTTATTTGTGAAACGGACCACTTAGCGTTCGGAGAAAGCCCTGAACTCGCTAAGGCTAAGCCGCAAGCGGAAAATCTGAACGGACGGTTCCGAAACAACTTCTTAGCGATCGGACGCCGCGGGTCGCTAAGCCGCGAGGGGATTACGGATGGTGGACGCGGATACTCGGACGCGTCCAGTCCGGCGGAACGCCACGGAGGGCGTTCCCTACAGAACGCGACGTTCGTCGCTACATCAATCTGCAAACCACTCTAAAGTTAGTCGCGGATACGGAGTTTGATTTCGTCGGAGTTGCCCTTCAGCTCGGGGGCGTACATCGCGTAGGCACGTGTCGGGAGGGCGGAGAATTGGCCGGGGATCTCGGCTCGCATGCGGTAGCTGACCGAATGCTTGCCGCGGGCCAGGGTGCGGGCGAAGAAGCAGACCTTCTCGTCGCGCACTTCCATGTAGGCGTGCAGGCCGGTGCGGATGAATCCGCTACGAACCTCCATCGGCTCGAAGCCGGCGGCCTTCATGTCCTCGAAGAGCAAGTACTCGTAGTCGTTCTTGCTTTCGATCTCCAATTCGATCTCCACCAGTTCGCCGCTCTTCAGTTCGGCGAGGTTGTTCAGCAGAATGCGTTCGTACTTCTCCACGCGTTCTTCCACCACCTGGCCCTTGGAACCGGGGACGCGTTCCTTCTTGTCGGCTCGCACCAGCTTGTAGTACTTGCGTTCCACCTTCACCTCGAGGCCGGCCTTGGCGATCATGTCCTCAAGGGTGAAGTTGGTGACGTAGGCGTTGAAGTAGACCGGACCTTCGCCCTTGCGTTTGATCTCCAACTCGTGCTTGCCGGCGGAGAGCTTGGCGCCTTCGATCACGAGCTTGTTGTCGAAGCGGAAGAGGTTGCTGGCGTCGATCTTCACTTCCTTGTGCTTGGCTCCGTCGAGCCAAACTTCGACGGTCATGTTCGGCTGGCTTTCGCCGCTCGCCTTGAAGTACTCGGCCATCGCCTCGATGCAGATGGCCGTATCGCGGGTGCTGTTCCAGTAAGTGGAATGCTTGCGGTTGTTGAGCAGGTATTTCACCAGCCCGGCCGCCTTGGCGTCGCGCGGCGAGGTGCGGCTGAGCAGCTTCAGGTAGAAGGCGTTCGCCTCGGTGTCGCTGCCGTACCACGCCCACCAGTGCGTGCCTTCGGGGAGGCGCAGGTAGGCGGTCTGGTTCTCGTCGTCCTGCACCAGGAACTGGTCGATGTTTCGCATCACCATCGCCAACTTTTCGGCCTGCTGGTTCTTGTGCAGGGCGATGCCGAGCATGCCCTTGGCATAGACCGAAAGGTCGTTGCGGTCGCGGTACAGGAAATCTTGCATCTCGGCCGACGGCACATTCGCTTCGACCAGGATCATGTAGATGAGCGAATCGACGTCGCCGGCTTTTTCCTTCCAGGGGAAGGTCTTGGTCGGCGCGTTTTGCAGCTTGCGGACTTCTTCCGCCTGGTGGCTCGTCAGCCAGGCGATGCCGCGTTCGAGCATGCCGTTCGGCAGTTGCACGCCGTTCTGCTTGGCGAGCAATAGACCGCGGACGACGACGGCCGTCGTGTGCGGGTAAGAGCGTTCGCCGAAACCGGAGAACCAACCCCAGCCGCCGTCGCTGATCTGCATGGTGGCGAGAGCTTCGATGCCCGCCTTGGTCATGGCCTTCACCTCGGCCTCATCGAAGACCGGATTCCGCTGGTGGCGTTTCCAGCCCTTCATGCGTTCCTTGTCGTCGCCGATCTCCTGGCTGTTGAGGTTCGTCTGATGTTTCTCGATCTCCTTGAGGTCGAGCTTCATCTCGGTGAGCAACTTTTGCACGATTACGGTCGGCAGGAAGCGGTTCAGCGTCTGCTCGGTGCAGCCGTAGGGATATTCGACGAGGTACGGCAACGCATCGACCATCGCCCCGGCAAGCGTCGGCGACCAGCGGACTTCGAGCCGGGTCTGTTCGACGCGACGCTCGGCCGGGATGCTGAACGCGACTTTGCCGAGGTCTTTCTCCGGGCGGATGACGCCGGTGAAGGATTCCATCTTCAGCATGCCGTGGATGTAGCAGGGGAACCGCATTTCCACGGCGTCCGAGTCTTCGTCCGTGAGCCCCTTCATGCGGACGATGGCGTCCCCTTCGGTGAGGACCTTCACGCGCCAATCGACGCGTTGCTCGCCGCCGGCCTTGATCTTCACGGTTTGGGACAAATCGCTGAGCGAAGCGAGCGTGCCGCCGTCGAGTTCGAGGACGACGCGGACGTCCTTCTCGGTCTTCAGATAGTTGTGGACGTTGGCGGAGAGGACGACTTCGTCCTTCTGCACGAAGAATCGCGGGGCCTGCAGGCGGACGATCAGGTCCTTCTTCGTGGTGACTTCCGTTTCGCCCTGGCCGACCTTGGTGCCGTGTCCCATGCCCCAGACGCGGATTTTCCACGCCGTGAGCTGGTCGGGCATTTTCACCTCGAAGGTGGCGAAGCCGTTCTGGTCCGTCGTCAGCGATGCGTTCCAATAGGCGGTGTCCGCGAAGTTTTTGCGGACCGTGGGCTGGACGAGGGCAGGCCCGTCGTTCCCCTCTCCGTTGCGGTCGGCCGCCTTGCCGTCGCGGCGAAGCGCGTCGGATTCGCCGAGTTGGCGTTCGTACTCGCGTGTTCCGCCGCTGCGGCCCTCGAATGAGTTTCCGGGAGCGGCGGGCATGCGGTTCTGCAAGTCTCCGGCCTCATTTTTGGCCTGGCCAGCCTTGCCGGACGCGAATTCCTCGATCACGGTAGCGCCGAACACCCCAAGATTGCTCATGCTGTGTTCCGTGCTGCGGACGATGTTTTGGTGGAACTTGTTGAGCGACGTTTCCATCTGCGGATAGTGATGACGGCGCCACTTCCAGAAGTACTCCTTGATCTCCGGCACATTTGTCCCGCCCGAGATGTATTCCACGCTCTTGTCGTACATGCTGACGACCGTCGAGCCGACGAACGGTTGGCCGTCAAGGTCGGTGAGCTTCACCTTCACCTTGGCCGTCTGGCCCGGCTTGTATTCCGTCTGCGACGGCTCGATCGCGACGTTGAGGATTCGCTTTTCGGGCGGCACCACCACCTCACGCGTTTCCTGATGCACTCGGCCATCCGCGATCGTGACCGCCTCCACGAAGAAGTTCGGCATGTCGCGGGTGACGACCGTGATCTCCTCCTCGAAGCTCTTGCCGTTGAGACGGACGAGCTTGGGGGGCAGGTAGACGTTGTTGGTGGGCCGAACGAAGAGCAGCACGGCTCCATCCGCCTTGTTCGTGTTGACGAGAATCTTCGCCTTGTCCCCCGGCTTGTATTCCTTCTTGTCGAGGATCAGCTCGATGTCGTTGAAGCGGAACGATCGGCCATCGAAATCGTCGCCGCGGACGAGGAAGACATAGCCCCCTTCGACCGTGCGATTGCGGCCATCGGTCAGCTTGTAGCGAAGGCGATATTGGCCCGGCTTGGCGGCCTTGATCTGCTGCTTCGCCTCGCCCTCGACGTTGGTATCCACCGCCCATTTCTCGGCGACGGCTTCCACAGGTTGGTTCTTATCGTCGTAGCTGATCGCGAGGAGCGACAGCTCGCCCTTGCCTTCGATCGCCTTGTGGTCGAGCGTCTGCCCCTTGAAGCTGGCGAGGATGGTATCGCCGACGCGGTAGTGGCCGCGATCGAGCCAGGTGTAGACCTCGAACGGCTTACGGCTCACGATGACGTTGCCGCTGCCTACGATCGTGCGGCGCGATTGATCGACGACCTCGGCCGTGATCGTGTAGCGGTGGTCCTGGTTGCCGTGCATTTCCTTGGCGAGGGCGGTGTCGATGACGACCTGCACCTTGCCGTCGGGACCGACCGGCACTTCGTTTTCCAGCACGATTTCAGGCGGGCCCTGGCGTTCGTGATGCCACCAGGGGCTCGGCCGACGGCAACCCCATTCGCCGAAACCGGGATACCAGGCGTATTCCGGAGCGAACCACCAGTAACCGGCGCCGTAGAACCAATCCCATCGGCCGCGCGGGAACCAGCGCGTGTCCTGCGATTGACGAGTCACCTTGTACTTCACCATCGCATTGACGACGGGTGCGCCGAAGTAGTAGCGCGAGTCGATCGTTGCCTTGATGGATTCGCCGAGCGCGACCGCTTCCTTCGGCGCCTCGACCTTCACTTCGAATTCCGGCTTCTTGTACTCTTCGACGCGGAACGACCCGCCCCCTTTTTCGAGGACGGAAAGCTGATAGTTCCCGAGCTTGCAACCGGTCGGCAGTGCGAACTCGCCCGCGATTCCGCCGTACTCGTCGGCGAGGTATTGCTTCGTGTGGACCTTCTCCCCCATCGGGTTGAAGATCTCGACCGTGAACTGCTGGTTGGCGAAGGTCGAAATGTCCGCTTCGTCGTACTTGGAGTGGCGGACCCATGCCTTGAACTGCACGTTTTGATTGGGCCGATAGACGGGGCGATCCGTGATGACGATGGTGCGGGTTTGGTTGTATTCGGGGTCGTGTTGGTTATTGTACCAGATACCATGAAAGCCGAGATGGGCGAACTTCTTCATGCTCTCGCCTTGGCCGCCGCGAGCGATGGTGAGCCAGTTGTAGAATCGCGACATCTCGTTCGGGCCGACGACGACCATGCCGTCCTTGTCGGTTTTCTGCGTAAAGGTTTGCGTGAGCGTGCGCCATTGATTCTGGTTCGGCGCCACCTGCTCGACTTTCCAGCCGAAGAAATCGACCTGCATGTCGGGCACGGGCCGGCCGGTGATGGCGTCGGCCACGAAGTACATCACCTTGTTCTCAAGGTTTTTCTTGATGATCGCCAGATCATTGACCCAGACGACGATGCGGCTCGTATTGCCGTTCGCCATCTTCGCAACCAGCAGGTAGGCGCCTGCGGTTTGCAGCGGAGTGGAGACGCTGACGCGGTCATCGACATGGTTCGCCCGCGGCTTCAGTTCCAATTCCCAGCCGGCCACCTTCTCGCCGATGTACTGGGCTTCGTTCTTTTCGATGAGGCGATAGCCGAGGTTTTCGATGTTCATCCGCTGCCAATCGACTTGGCCCGGGTTGTTCGAGAGATACGCCTTCACGTCCTCAAGCAGTTTGGGGAAGCGGATGGCATACGCCTCGAAAGCGACGCGATCGCCGTTGCGGAAGCGGAAATCGACGACGGGGCCAGGGCCCGCGGCGAAGTCGCGCGTCGGCTCGAAGCGGCCCCAGTTGCCGACGATTTGTTCAAGGCGATGCTGGCGGTGATTATTGCTGCCGGGGCCGTATTCCCGGATGGCCCGCTTCCAAACCTCGGCTGCCTTCGGATACTGCCGGCGGTTCTCGAAGACGCTGGCGAGGCTTTCGAGCGCCCCCTGCCCTTCCTGCGTCTTGGCCCGATCAGCCACGCGCTGGAAAACCTTGATGAAGTTGAACTCGTCCGGCAATTTGAACCGCTTCACGCCGGTCGCGAGGTTGGCGATCGTTTCGTCTTCGCCGAGCGTGTGGAGCGCGAAGGCGCCGGTCTTGGAATCGGATTCGCCGGCGCCGAATCGGAAGCCCTGGTAGGCAAGCGTCTGTTCGCCGAACTGCTGCTGCAGGAATTGGCCGAAGATCATATCGACTTCGCTGAGGCGATTGGGGGCATGCTCGGCCACGCGTTCGAGCAGCCAGCGCCAGCGTTCGCCATCGGTGGCCGCCAGCTTCCAACTCTTTGGAACGTGGTGATAGACGGGATTGCCCTTGTCGTCAACGGGGGCGCCGCGTGAGCCGCGGTGTCCGTAGCCGCCTTCGTCGTGATCAGGAAGCTGCTCGATTTTGGTGAGAGCCTGCAGGCGCCATGCTTCGCCGCGAATCACGGATTGGGCGAAGAGCATGTAGAAATCGGAGAGGGCGTTCTTGTCGTTTTCGTCGACGCTGAGTTCGCGGGCCTTGTCGAAGAGTTGCATGGCGCGAACGCGGTCGCGGCGCCAGGAATCGACGAACTTTCCGCCGCCGCGATGTCCGCCGCGGTGAAACTTGCCGGCGACGATGAAGCCGTGGTGCTGCACGTTGACGTACGACTTGCCGACTGCCGCCTGCACGCGCCAGCTTTGCGGCCATGCCCCCGCGACGGCTTCGCGGTAGTCGTCGACCTCATCCGTGCGGCCCAATCGCTCCAGGGCATTGACCGCCATATTGAGATCGTCGCCCACCTTGGCGGGATCGTTCTTGGCGTCGAGCGAAAGAAGGCGAAGCGCGTTATACGCCTCCTTAAAGTTCCCCTGCGCGAAAAGCTTGGCCGCCTCTTCGCGTCGCTTTTCCGGCGGCGGCGGATCCGCGGCAATGATCCATACGCCGGTGGCGGCGCTCAACAATAAGACGACACTGAACGCAAGTCGGCGTGTGCGAAGCATATAGCGGTTCTCGTTCGCGGCCCGAGGGGTTATCGTTCCCGTTCTCTACCACAAAGACGAACATGGGGGCGAGTCGGATTGCAAAGAGCCGCGCACGCAGAAAGGCGAGCGGCGCCTGCATTTCTCCCCTCTCCCTCCGGGAGAGGGGCCGGGGGTGAGGGCGTGCGACGTGGCGTGGAGTCAGAAAAGGCACCCTCACCCCAACCCTCTCCCGGAGGGAGAGGGAGGTAGATTAGCTCCTGCCGCTCGCCTAAGCGGATCTCGCATGGCGCCAGGATGGTCCGCTTACTCCGTGCGCGGCTCTTTGCCGTGAACGTTTGCCAAACGTACATTGTGCGACAGACGGAACGCCGCCTGTCTCCTCGGCGGCGAGAATTATCGGAGTTGTGCCAGCCATGCTCGACGTCGCATTCGTTCGCGAAAACCTGGACGCGGTTCGCGCCAACAACAAGAACCGCAACGTGACGGCCGACATCGAACGCATCGTGCAGATCGACGATCGCCGTCGCGAGATCATCTCGCGGAAACAGGTCCTCGAACAGAAGCGGAACGAATCGAGCAAGCTCGTCGGCGGCGAGAAGGACCCCGCTAAGAAGCAGGCTTTGATCGCGCAAGGGAAAGAGTGGCGCGAGCAGATCGTGAAGATGGACGCGGACCTCGATCAGGTCGAAGCGGACCTCAAAGCAATCTTGATGACGATCCCCAACATGACCCATCCGAACGCTCCCGTTGGGACGTTGGCGGAGGACAACAAGGTCATCAAAGCGTGGGGCGAAAAGCCGAAATTCGACTTCAAGCCGAAAGATCACCTCGCGGTGGCCGAGGCGCTCGACCTGATCGACATGGAAGCGGGGGCGAAGGTCGCGGGGCAGAAGTTCTACTTCCTCAAGAAGGAAGCCGTCCTCCTCGAACTCGCCCTCATCCAGTATTCGTTCGACACCCTGCTCAGGCACGGCTACTCGCCGATCATCACGCCCGACGTGGCCCGCGTCGATGTGTTGGAAGGCATCGGCTTCATGCCGCGCGGCGAAGGGACGCAGATCTACAGCCTTGCCAACACCGACCTCTGCCTGATCGCCACTGCGGAAATCACGCTGGGCGGCATGCATCGCGATCAGATCATGGAAGAGGCAAAGCTGCCCATCAAGTATGTCGGCCTCTCGCACTGCTTCCGCACCGAAGCCGGCGCCCCAGGCCGCGATACGCGCGGCATCTACCGCGTGCACCAATTCACCAAAGTCGAGATGTTTGTTTACTGCACCATCGAGGAGAGCGAGAAGCTCCACCAGGAAATTCTCGGCATCGAAGAAGAAATCTTCCAGGGACTCGGTTTGCCCTACCACGTCATCGACACCTGCACCGGCGACCTCGGCGGGCCTGCGTATCGCAAGTACGACCTCGAAGCCTGGATGCCCGGCCGCGGCGATGCGGGCGAGTATGGCGAAGTGACCAGCACCTCGAACTGCACCGACTTCCAAGCCCGGCGGCTCAACATCCGCTACAAGAGCCCGAAGTTCAAAGGCACCCGATTCGTGCATACGCTCAACGGCACCGCGGTGGCCGTGTCGCGAGCGCTGGTGGCGATTCTGGAAAACTATCAGCAAGCCGACGGCAGCGTGATCGTCCCCGAGAAACTCCGCACGTGGATGCGCGGCCAGGAACGCATCGGGCCACGGAAGTAGAGGCGCGGTAGGGAACGCCCTCCGGGGCGTTCCGCCGAACTGGGCGCGTCCGAACGAATGTGTCCCACATGCAATGGTTGGATTCCCGCTTGCGGCTTAGCGAGCCGGCGTGTCGGCGCGAACGCTAAGCCGCAAGCGGAAGTCGGGCGATCGAATGTCGGGTGACGTCGTTCGGGCTCGTCCAGTTCGGCGGAACGCCGCAGAGGGCGTTCCCTACCGCGCCACGGCGTCGCGGGATTTAATCCACGATGATGACATGCACTTCGCCCGGCCCATGAACACCGGTGACGAGCTTCAGCTCGATGTCGCCCGTCTTGCTCGGCCCCGTGATCAGCGTGAGGCAGGCGGGCGGACTAGAGGTCTCGGCGGTGGGGGAGAAGAGGTCGAAGAGATCGAAGAGGTCGGGCAGGATTTGGCTGCGGCGGGCAATGGCGATGTGGACGGGAGGCAGGAGGCTGATGGAGCGGGGTTGATCTGGGCGGGTCGCCATCACCACGGTCCCCGTCTCGGCGATGAGGTGCTCAACGGTGGAGATGCCGAGGTCGCTGCCGAAATACGTTTCCTTATCCGCCTTTCGTGGCGACAAGTTTATTAACTTGTCGGTCTTGGTATTTGGATTCCCTTCCCCCGAATCCGAACAAGTAACTATACTTGTTCCCACGAGATCGCTGAGTCGTCCTGCCGGAATCAGCCGATCCATCACCTCGCCGACGCCGATCACGATGTTCTTCGTATTATGCCGGCGGATGATTTCTTCGATCTTCCGCCACGCCGCATCGTCGTCCTCGGCGACGAAAGGGAACCCGCCGGCCAGCGTGAACTCGGTGCAGAACTTGGAGACCGGATCGTCGCCGGCGCCCTGATAGCCCACCTTACTTCGGCCTGGATGACTGGGGATGTTCCCCGCGCGATTGCCTTCAGCCACCGCGGTTCGCACGTTCGCCAAGAATGCTTCGCGAGTGCTCATGGATTCATCTCCTTCCACCGGTCGCGAAACGACCGGTCCGCGGGGGCGGGGAAATCGCGGACGCTGGTCCAGCCGGCGCCCGCCGCGGGCAGTTTTCGGAGCCAGCCGTCCCGCGAAAACGGACGGGACAGCCATTTCGAGACCTTCAAGGCGGCTCGATAAAGCCAGGGATGCCGTAGAACGAAACTCCATGTGCCGTACGCCCAATTCTCAAGCCGACTCGGCTTCTTCTTGTGCTGCAACTCACGCAAGCCGATCAGCATACGCGGAATGTTGATCTTCACCGGACAGGCCGCCTGGCACGCGCCGCATAGAGAAGACGCGTGGGGCAGATGCGGGTTCAGGGTCACGCTGTCGTAAAGCGGCGTGAGGATGCTGCCGATGGGCCCGGAGTAGACGCCGCCATACGCATGGCCGCCGATGCGGCGATACACGGGACAGGCGTTCAAGCACGCGCCGCAGCGAATGCACTGCAAGCTTTCGCGAAACGGCGTGCCCAGAACCTTCGTCCGCCCATTGTCGAGCAGGACGAGGTGAAACTCCTCCGCGCCATCCTGTTCGCCGGGTCGACGCGTGCCGGTGATGACCGTCGTGTAGACGGAGAGCGTTTGGCCCGTCGCCCCGCGCGCGAGGATTTTGAGGAAGACGGGCAAATCGGTGAAGCGGGGGATGACCTTTTCGATTCCCATTAGGGCGACATGCACGCGCGGGCACGTCGTCGTCAGTCGGCCATTTCCTTCATTCGTGACAAGGACGACCGTCCCCGTTTCCGCCACCGCGAAGTTCGCCCCGGTGATCCCCATGTCCGCTTTGCGAAACTTCTCCCGCAGCACGCGCCGGCCCACCATCGCAAGCGACTTCGGGTCGTTCGGCAACTTTTCGCCGACATGTTCGCCCAGCACCTTCGCGATGCTTTCGCGCGTGTGATGGACGGCCGGGGCAACAAGATGCGAAGGGCGTTCGTTGGCGATCTGGAGGATGAATTCGCCGTAGTCGGTTTCGACGACTTCGATGCCGGCCGCTTCGATCGCGGGATTGAGGTGTACTTCTTCCGTCGTCATCGACTTTGATTTGACGACCAACTTGCTGTTCGTTTCCTTCGCGATGCGGACGATGATCTGCCGGGCTTCCTCGGCATCGGCCGCGTAATGCACTTTGCCGCCGAGGCGATGGATGGAGGCTTCGAGTTGTTCGAGATAGCGATCCAGGTGCGCGAGCGTGTGCTCTTTGATCGCCTTCGCCTGATCGCGTAGCTGGCTGCTTTCGGCAAAGGAGCCGAAGCCGCGCCGGTTGCCCGCCATCAGCGTATCGGTAAGCCGGCCAAGAGCGACCTGCAACGGCGCATCCGCCAGCGCCCGCTCGACGGCAGGCACGAAGTCGTGGTGCTCGTGAGTGGCATAGGGGTTCGTCGCGTGTTCGGTGGTCGGCATGACGCGCCCTTACTTCTTCCGCAACGCTTCGATCTTCTTCAGCATCTCGTCGCGAACCTCGGCGGGGACATGCTCGTCCAGCGATGCTTTGAACTCGGGCTGGACCTCGGCATCCATCGAACCGGCGACGGCCTGACCGTAACGGCCCGGTTCGCCCTTGGCGATCTCGGCCAGTCCGTCGCTCCAGGCGATGAAGTCGCCGAACTCTTTGGCGCGATTCTTCAACTTCGGATTCTTCGCCACGCGGTCGTGCAGCGACTTGGAGATTTGGATCAGCCCATACTGCCCGCCGATCCGTTCAATAAACGACTTGGTTTCGACCTGCTTCGCCGGGGACTTGGCGTCGGCAACGGGGGCCGCGCCTTTTCCGTCCTTCGGGCCGTCGGCTTTCCCCTGGTCGAGCGTGCTGGGCCGAGGATTGTTGGGCGCGCCTTCGCGACAGCCGGCGACAAGGAACAACGCGACAAGAAGAGGCAGCCAACGCAACATCGGACGAACTCCGCAACACGGGGAAACATCCGCTATTGTACCGGCGGCTTGGATTCAGGCCGGACGATTTCCAGGAGTTCGATCGCCGGCTGATCGTCGCAGTGAATGATCGCAAGCCGGCCATAACAAAGCTCGGGAGCGGCGAGGCCGAACCAGGTCAGCATCTCGGGGCCTGGGATGACGCGCAGATAGGCGGTCGGTTCGATCCGGCGCAGCACATCATGCTCGATCAGGATTCGCCCGAGCGGCTTGTTGCGAGCGAGGATTTCGTCGCGAACCTGTTCGCTGCAGAATTGCAGATGAATACGGACCAATCCGAACAGCACGATTCGTCCATTGCTTTGCAACGGCAAGATGATCTTCCGCGCGTAGCTGTCCCCTTCGATCTTGTGTTCGAGCACGCGCACATCGACCAGCGACCCAAAATGCTGCTCGACCGTCACCGTCATGTGGTGCTCATGGTCCAACAAACTGCGGGAGGGTTCGGACAATTGGTCGCCGGGGATGAACTCGTACGCCCGCAAAAACTCGTCAGGCGGGAATAGCGCGAACAGTTCCTTGAGGTTGGGGCGAGGGGCGAGCTGCATGACGATGCCCTGACGCGACTGCGGCGTTTCACGCCATGTTCATGGGGCGGCGCAAACGCCGAGACTCAGATTACGAACCCGCGGCGGCGACGGCGGAAACCAGCGGCAGCGAGCCGATCGAAAACGGCAGGCTCGGCGGTTCGATCGGGGCGGTGTTCTTTTCGAGGACGGTATCGACGAGGTAGTAGAGCAACTCACGCAACTCGATCGGGTCGGCTTCGTCGGCGATCGCTTCGGCGCGGGCGCGCGATTTGTCGATCAGCTTCTCCGCTTTCTCGAAGACTTTCGCGCGGTGGAAGAGCCGTCGCACTTGCTCGACGACGTTGCTGTCCAGTTCGGAGCCGGCCGCATGTTCCTGATGCAGCAGGCCAAGCAGATCCTGGCGGTCCTTCCCTTGCAAACCTTCGAGGGCGAGGGCGAGAAGCAACGTCGGACGGCCCGCGAGCACGTCTTGGCCGGCAACGAGCTTGTTGTCCGCGTCGCCCTGCCAATCCTTGAGGTCGTTGAGAATCTGAAACGCGACTCCCAGGTGCCGGCTGAACTCGATCACCATCTTCTCATACTGCTCAGCGGGCCCGGCGAGGCGGATGCCGGAATAGAGGGCGGCCTCGAATGCGGGGGACGTCTTGAGCGCGTAGATCTTCAGCGCGTCGAGCGGCGTCAGCGATTTGTCTTTCGCGTCGCGCCACAGCAACTCGGCCCCCTGGCCTTCGCTGAGCTTGAGGTGGGCGTCGGCCAACTTGTCAAGGATGTCGGCCGCGGCGTCCGAACCCATCGCCTTGCGATCCCGGCTCACCAGCCGATAGCCGAGGCCGATGAGGTAATCGCCGACGTTGATGGCGACCCCAACGCCGAACTGCCGATGCAGCGTTTCGCGACCGTAGCGGAACGTATCGTCGTCCTCGATATCGTCATGGACGAGCGAGGCTTTGTGAAACGCTTCGATGGCGAGGGCCGCCCGCTTCACATGATCCGGCAGGTCGAGCCCGTCGGCCGACTTCGTTCCCTTGGCGCCTTTAAGGGCATCGTAAGCGGCGAGCGTGATCAGCGGACGCGAGCGTTTGCCCCCCTGGGCGAGCCAATCATACGCGATCGCTTCATGCTGAGCGAGCGGATCGGTCGCGGCTTGCCCCGGCTTCACGCGTGCCTTCGGCGCGAGGCGCGACAATTCCGGCTCTTCGCACAAGCCATGTGCGGCCCGCATCAGGTGGACGTAGGTTTTCGTCTGCGCTTCGGGCGGGGCCGTCTTCAGGTCGATCAGCTCGGCGACCCAGTCGTTGTCCACCGAAGTGCTGCGGCAATTGCTCGAAAGCAGCGGAGCAGCCACGCACGGGATGCCGGCAAGCAGAATCTTGTCGAACGCCTTTTCCAGCACATTGAGACAGGCGACGCCGACGATCGCGTCGATATGCCCGCTCACGATGATCTTGAGGACGATCGGAGTGCCTTCGGAGACGAGCACCTTGTAACCCAGGTCTTCCGCCTTCGTCTTGAAGTCGGCCACTTCGCAGGCGCCGCACTTACGGCAATCGAGGCCGAACTCGTCGTAATCGGCCGGGCATCCTTCGGCGTTCTTCAGGCAATGCGGCAGAAGGAGCAGACGGCGGCTGAAATCGATCGCGGAAACCTGATCGCGCCAGAATTCGTTGCTGACGGCTACCATCGCGAAGCCGAGGTACTGTTCGCTCTGCCCCATGTTGTTGAGCAGGTCCTCCCCCATCCTTTGGAGCAGGGGCTTGGTGAGCGGCTTGGAGCGGTCGATCGTCTTCACGAACGCCTGGGCGGCATCGCGGATTTGGTCGCGCAGTTCGCGCGTCTCCGGGACGGTCTTGAGGTGAGCGGAATTCGGCTTCTTGTCTTTCTTCTCGGCAGAAGGCGTTTCGAGGGCAATCGACACGGCGGCAATCCTCAAGGGTGGGAAACGCGCGATCGACGCGGCAGGCCGCGGCAAGGTGGGAGGGCTGTTCCGCGGCGTTCGGCGGGCGCGTCCCGAAGCGCCGTCGCCCAGGCCGGTCCCCGAACCAGGGGGAATTATCGGCCAAACGCCCCCGGAATACCAGACCTGTGCAAATGAAAAATCTCGGAGGCGGCCGAACTCAAGTTCAGGGAGCCAATGGCGAACGGAGAACCGAGATCGGAGAATGAGGATCGGAGACGGGAAAATGAGGATCCGTTGGCCCAAACTCGCTTGCATTCCGATTTCCGATCCTCATTCTCCGATCTCGGTTCATCATTCGCCTTTTTGCATTTCGTTTGAGACCTTCCTCCGCTTCCGGGGTTAGTGCCAGATAGAAGATTCCTGATGATCGCCGATCCCTCGACTTGCACTCGAAGGCTGGACCGGCGATTTGCATCCATTTCTCCAGCTAGGAGCAGTCGAAACATGCGCAAGTCTTTGGCCATGGTGGTGACCTTCGCGGGGCTCGGCCTCGCTACCCTCGCCTTCGCCCAGCAGGGCGGCTTCCCCGGACGCGGCACGGGCGGCGGCGGCGGTTCCGATCCGCTGCAGCTGCTGCAGAACGCCTCCGTGAAGAAGGAACTCGAAATCACCGACGAGCAGATCGAAAAGCTCCCCGAAGCCGTCCGCAAGGCGCTCGGCGAAGTGCTCAACGAAAAGCAGCAGAAGCGCCTCCGCCAAATCGAACTGCAGCAGCGCGGCAGCTCCGCCCTGCTCGACGCCAAACTTCAGAAGGAACTCAAGGTCACCGAAGAGCAGGCCAACAACATCAAGGTAATCATCGAAGACAGCCGCAAGGAAATACGCGAAGCCGGCAAGGGCGGTTTCGGCAAGGACGCCGCCGAGAAACTCGCCAACCTCCGCAAGGAAACCACCGAAAAGGCGATGGGCGTCCTGACGGTCGATCAACGCCGAGCCTACAAGCAACTGATCGGCGACGAGTTCAAGATCGAGCGCACCTTCGGCGGTTTCGGAGGCGCCGGCGGCTTCGGCAAGGGGAAGAACAAGAAGGACGACGACAGCAAGAACAAGATCCAGTGATCGCCATGCGAATCTGAATCCGCGACGCCCCTTAGATTACACTGAGGGGCGTTTTGCGTTTTGCAGGTAAGGGTGCGGAACTTTGAGTTATTGACCGTCAGCATGTAATGCTCGGGAACCGCCATGAACATCCAGCGATCGACGCTGAAGGCGCCACAGCCGGTAGCCGGCGGTTAGTCCCGGACGCCAAGTCTCGGATTGCCTTGAGCGTCGACTGGGTGCGGCAATTTTTTCGGGCGGACGGACCGCGAACGCTGAAAGCGTTCCCCAGCAAAGCCCAGGGTTGGCGACCA
>JAIEPT010000358.1 GCA_019748295.1 Gemmataceae bacterium
TCACTTCGCCGAATTGAAAATCCCTGGCGACGGCCTTGGCTAACCCGGACGTTATTTGTGAAACGGACCACTTAGCCTGAGCTGCGTTGTGCATGGCTTTTGGATACGGAAGGCCAGTTCGGTCCGCCCGAAAACTTGCCCCAGCCAGGATCACTCGGATTCCTTGACCGAACGACGCAGGAAATCGGAGGAGCCGAGGGTGCGGGAGCGGGGTTCCTTGAGGAAATTCGGATCGCGGCCGCCGTCGGCGAGCGTTTCCACGGACGGCGTACTCGGAGCGACGGCCAGTTTCACCTGGCAGTTGAGGCAGTGCTGCTCGTCCAGATTGCGAAGGAAATCGACGATGTCCGGGTAGCGGGCGCCCATGTTCGCCATGGTACGGAGCACGTCTTCCAAGCCCATCGAGCATTGCTTCCTCGCTTGGCCATCAACGGTGATCCGCGAAATGGTGACGCGGTCGTCCCCCAGGTCGGACGTGACGATGAACTCGCTGCCGGCGCCCGCGGCGATCTTCACCGGCAACTTCAGGCGATGGTCGGTTCCGAAGAGGATGACTTCCGCCTTCTTGCCAAGCGAAAACTGCACCAGGCGATCCGACTCCGGGGCCACGCGATGCAGCCAGAAGGTTTGGGCGACCTGCTCGCCATTGAGCTGCGGATCGCGCTCGTCGAGCAGCTTGAGGGACTGGAAGGCGCCCATGCGAAGCTCCGGATCATCCGAGGCGAACATCTCGCACAGCTTCGTCCGGCACACCGATTCGTCCAGGCTCGCCAGCGCGATCAAGCAGTAGGCCCGCAGCGGCGGATGCTGGTCGGCCAGCGTTGCTAATTCCTGCACGCCGTTGGTGGAGCCGAGGTACGTCAGCGATTCCGCACACGCGAAACGGACCAGCGGATGCTCGTCGGCAAGGCCTGCTTTCAGCATCGGAATCGCGTCCTTCCCCATCGCTTCGAGGCGAAGGGCGGCGCGGATGGTTTCCGATGGATCGTGGAGCATCTTCTTCAGTCGGCCGCGATACTTCGACATCGTCTCCATGTCCTCTCGCAGCGGCGTGAGGCGGGCGACGCGGATGTAGCGTTCGATGTTGTGCCGATAGGCGTACGGCATCCGTAGGGCGATGGTTTCGCGGCTGATCGCCTTGGCCATCTCTCTACTGGTCGTACTCACGACTTCCTGCTTGGTGTTGATTTCGCCTGCAATGTCTCCCAGGAGCAGCAGGCGTTCGCGCTGCGCGTTGGCGACCGTGCGGGCTCGTTGCGGGTCTTCCTGGAAGTTGACGTTCAGCTTGTCCGCCACCGCGGAAGCGATGCGGGCCGACTTCTCGTCGCTCTTGAGCACGAAGTGCAACGGCCGATCGATGAACGCGACGCCGCCGCTCCACACGCGGCCATGGCGAAGGTTGCCTTCTTCCTCGTTCGAGGTGAGTCCGATCATGAGCCAACCCTTCGCCTTGCCGAGGATATGGCCGGGCAGCAAACGATTGGCGGCGTCGGGATTGATGTTCTTGGCGGCCTCGTAGTTTCGCAGCGTGCACTCCTGCAGGTAGCCCCCCTTGAGGCTCGTCGCTTTGCTGCCCGGCGGAATCGACACTTCGATGTCGATGGCGTCCGCCTTGCGGCAACCGGGCGGAATGACGGCGTTGACCAGCACGAGAGCGTTGTCGGGCGAATCAAGCATCTGCTTGATGTTTTCGACCTTGCGCTTGCGGAGCTCCTGTTCCAGCAAGCCGCGATAGGTTCCCGGAGGCGTCCCCCCGGTTCCATCCAGATGCGTGATGAGGCCGACGCCGGAGATGGTGATCGGGTTGACGTTGGAGACTTCGGTGACGTCGCCGACGCAACGAATTTCGAGGTCTTTGTCTTTCTCGGTTTCCTCGGCCGATTGCCCGCGGATGTTGGGAAACTCCGTGGAATGGCAACCAGCGAGTGCAACGCTGCAACCGAGCAGAGCGCCGAGGCAGAGGCGGCGAAACATGGCCCATCCCCCAAATTCGCGGCATTGCCTCGCCTCCCCAGGCGAACAACGCCGCATCGGACCGCTCGAAATGACGAGCGGGGCGGGACGATACGCGGGGTTGGGTGGTCCGTCAAGTCGAAGCGGGAAACCGGAACGGCGTGCACTGGAGCCGTGGCCGGGCGCGGCAATCGTTCGCCTATTCCGTCGTCGATGGCCGCATCTTCATACCAGGCATGGATGGGCTTTGCTGCTACGATCTCCGCAACGAGGCGACTTTCATCCTCGACCAGGCAATCTGCGGAAGCTCTGTCGATTGTGATGCCTTATGCGATCAGGAAGGCCGATGGGTTTGTGCGCAAGTTTATTTTTCTAGGAGTTCCAGGGGAGATTCGGCCGAATCTAATTGTGCAACGAATGCGGCGTTCGGAGGAATCAGCGAAGCCGCATCAACCCGCGCCTCTCGGCAAGGAAAGCCGGACGCCGCCCTGATCGTGCGATTGGGGAAGGTCGGCAAGCGAGGCGGCGCTTCACGGGCATTAACCGAAGGAGTGGAGCATGAAGCTGTCCTGGAAGAAATTGGCGTGCGCGGCTCTCGCCACCATGGTTGGGTCGCAATCGGTCCACGCGCAGGCTCACACCTACGGCGGCTACCAGCCGTGGTGGAACATCTTCGCGAAACGAAATCGCTGCATGTCGCCGGAAGAAGAACGCCTCCAGCGCTTCTGGCACGACTACTACAACGCCATGAAGGTTTACTACGACCACCTCGATAACATCGATTGGGTGGCGTACTACAAGAACCATGGCTACCAGATCAACGCCGGCGTCGGCGGCGGTTGCGGCCCCCAAGGCGGCAATCAACGCGTCATGTTCGCCCCGGTCTTCGTCAGCCCATCGATGCAGTGGGCCGTGCCGAACGGCTGCAGCACCGGCTCCTGCCCCAGCCCGGTGATGGGCGCTCCGATGGGCGGCCCGATGGCTGGACCTGTGGGCGGACCCATGGGCGGCCCGATGATGGGCGGCGGCTACGGCCCGATGCCGATGGCGGGAATGCCTGGCTACGGCATGCCGGCCCCCGGCTACGGTGCCCCTGGCTTCGGCGGAGCCCCTGGCTACGCTGGCGGCCCAGGCTACGGCGCCCCGGGCGCCATGCCCTACGGCCCTGGCCCCGTGCAACCGACTGCCCTTCCGGGCGGGAACTAATCCTGACTGCTAATGGGGGCGAGGTTCCTGCCGAGCCGATAGCCGAAGACCTCGCGAAGCGACAAGTTTTCGCCGGGTTTTCATCCCGCGACTCGGCGGGAGCCTCGCCCCTCCCAACCGCGCCTCATTACCGTCAATCACTGCAAGCCTCCGATCGCCAGAAGACGCCGGCCTCCGCCAAGGTCGGCGTCTTCATTTTTTCCCGCATCCGCCTTTCAACCTGCACATCGAAACGCCTTTCGCCAATCCTCCTCTCGCGATTGCTCGGCTTCTTCCGCGAACTGCTTGCAACCGCATCTTGGCCCCTCAATTCCCTGACTTCGCCAAGCCGCTTTCCTCTCCCGGACTCCTCTCGTGGGTTAGCCTTCCGGTACGCCTTGTTGCGCTGCATCAAAGGATTTTCACCTACGCAAGGAAGGAGTCGCCATGAAAGCGACCATCGTCCGGGCGGGAGCCGCGGCTGGAACGCTGCTGGTCGCCGCCCTCTCTTACGCCGATCCGTTCTGCGGCGTCCCGCATAATCCCTGCTACCCGCCGTTCAGCGGCGAAGTGCCTCGCTTCGTCGGCCCTGGTTGCAAGCTTCCTCCGCTCAAAGGCGGCCAAGGCGCTCAAGGCGGACAACCGCAAGGAAACGGATTCGGCTTCGGCCCCGGTCCAGGCGGCCCTGGCGGCGCTAGCTTCGGCCCTGGCCCAGGCTTCGGCCCTGGCCCAGGCTTCGGACAAGTGCCCTATCCAGGCGGGCCTGGCGCTGCTTTTGGCCCTGGCCCGGGCTTCGGCCAAATGCCCTATCCGGGCGGTATGTATCCGACGCCTTATCCGGGCCCAATGATGGGACAGATGCCGAACATGCCTCAGCAGCCTCAGCAGCCTCAGATGCCGAACATGCCTCAGCAGCCGCAGATGCCTCAGATGCCCCAACTGCCCTGGCAGCCGATGATGCCGCGCAGTCCGGAACTGCCGCACGCGGGCTTTCAACCGTCCTATCCCATGTATGGTTGGAACAACCAATCGGGCGAAGCGCCGTTGGCGTTTCCGACTCATCCCTACATGCGTTCGCCACGCGACTTCTTCATGTGGCGCGAGGGGATGGAAGATCAACTGAAACGCGAAACCCGGCCCGCGTTGGTGCCGTGATGGTCAGAGCCTGAGCGCCATGCCAGCGAGGGTAAAGCAGAGACGCCGGGGTTGACTTCACATCAACTCCGGCGTCTCTGCGTTACCCTCGCTGGCTGGCGCTCAGGCTCTGACTAGACCATTTTCCGCAGTTCTTCGAGCAACCGGTCGATCTCCGCATCGGCGCCGACGGTGATGCGAAGGCCGTTGCCGTGTTCGCCGTAGTCCATGTAGCGAACGAGGATGTTGCGGCTTTTCAGCTCCTCGTACATGGGCTTGACCGCCCGATCGCGGCGGGTTGCCCAAACGAAGTTGGCATGACTTGGCGTGACGTGGAACCCTAACGATTCCAGAGATTTACCCAGGCGTGCGCGGGTGACGAGGATCTTCTTCCGATTCGCCTGGAGCCATTCCTGGTCTTCCAATGCGGCCGCCGCTCCGGCGAGGCTGAGCATGTCGCAGTTGTAGGAATCCTTCACTTTCGCCAACTCGCGCACCAGTTTCGGCGACGCGACCGCGAACCCGAAACGCAGCCCGGCCAGCCCGTACGATTTGCTGAGCGTGCGGCTCACGACGACATTGGGCAAACGCGCCAGCGATAGCGCATGCTGATTCGCGAAATCGACGTACGCTTCATCCACGACCAGCGGCCCTTTCAATTGTCCGGCGAGCGTCTCCAATTCCTCCAGCGACGCCATTGTCCCACTGGGGGAGTTGGGATTGGCGACGAGCGTCAGGTTCGCCTCCGCCAACGGCCATTTCGCCGGCAGCTTCCAGCCATCCAGATACGGCACGCCCTGAAAACGGGCCCCCTGAATCTCCGCGAGCGTTCTGTAGAGCAGGTAGCTCGGCGTCGGCGACACGATGAGGCCGCCTTCAGGAACGAAGGCGCGCGTCAGGATCGTGAGGATGTCGTCCGACCCGTTGCCCACGAGAATCGCATCGGGATCGACCCCAAGCACTCGGCCCGCGGTTTGCCGAAAGGTCGTGCCCACCGGTTCGGGATATTTGCGGAGCCGATCGGAACGGAGCACGCGCTCGATCGCCTCGGCCACGCGCGGCGACGGGGGATAGGGGTTTTCGTTCGTATTGAGCTTGATGATCCCATCATCGCGTGGCTGTTCGCCCGGAACGTAGCCGGCCATCGCTCGAATGTTGGGACGCAGGAATTGGGTCACGTTGATGGTCCTTCAATAGCGTTCTGTAGGGAACGCCCTCCGTGGCGTTCCGCAGGACGGGACGGGTACATCCCCGATAATCACATTCCGCGATCACCGCTTGCGGCTTAGCGATCCGCGGCGTCCGATCGCTAAGCCGCAAGCGGAAGACCTGCATGTCGGACACGCGAGACGTGCGCGCCCAGTCCCGCGGAACGCCGCGGAGGGCGTTTCCTCCAGCGCTATTCGCCGACGCGGATTTCGACGGAGGCCGCGTGGGCGGTGAGGCCTTCCTTGCGCGCCAGCGTCTGCACGTCGGGGGCGATTCGCTCCAGGCCGCGCGGCGTGAAGCTGAGCCAACTCGAACGCCGTTGAAAATCGACGGCCGACAATCCGCTGGTGAACCGTGCGGTGCCGCCCGTCGGCAACACATGCGACGGCCCAGCCGCGTAATCGCCGAGGGCAACCGGCGTGTGCGGGCCGAGGAAAACGGCGCCGGCGTTGTCGATCCGTTCGCCGAGCTTCTCCGCGTTTTTCGTGATGATGTGCAGGTGCTCCGGACCGATGTCGTTCGTCCAGGTCACCGCTTGCACGGCATCCCGCGCGAGCACCAGGGCCCCAAATTGCTCGAGGCAATTGCGAGCCTGTTCGCCGCGTTCCAGCTTCTTGAGTTGCCGCTCGAGTGCTTCTTCCACCGCATCGAGCAACGGCTCATGCCATGTAATGAGAATGGCGCTGGCAGGATCATGCTCCGCCTGGGCGAGCAGATCCGAGGCGATGTAGTCGGGCGATGCGGCGTCATCCGCGAGGACGACGATCTCGCTCGGTCCCGCCAGGCAATCGATGGCGACTTGCCCGTAGACATACTTCTTCGCCAGCGTCACGAACAAATTGCCGGGGCCGACGATCATGTCCACGGGGGGCGCCTCTTCGAGGCCGTACGCCAAGGCAGCAACCGCCTGGGCCCCTCCCATGCGATACACCTCGTCCACGCCCAGTTCGCGGCAAACGGCGAGCTGATCCGGATTCTCGGTCCCATTCGCGGTCGGCGGCATCACGACGACGATTTCCTTCACGCCTGCCGCGCGGGCAGGGCATACCGTCATCAGCAGCGTCGAAGGATACGCGGCCGCGCCTCCCGGCACGCAAATGCCGACGCGGCGCATGGGGCGGTAGCGCATGCGCAGTTCGGATTTGCCGGGCGTCTGCATGATGGCGTCGGTATGCACCAGGCCCATCTGGAAGGACATGATGTTGGTGCGGATGCGGCGAATGGTTGCCAGGAACTCAGGATCGGCCGCCTTGTGAGCGGCGAGAAGTTCCGCATCGCTGACGCGCAACGCCTCAGCCGTCAGCTTCGCGCGATCGAACTGCTCGGTGTAATGGAGAACCGCCTTCGTGCCCAAAGTCTGCACATCTTTGCAGACGCGCTCGACGACCTGGCTAGGCGTCAGCGCCTGGCCGAAGACTTTTTCCGTGAGGGCTCGGCTTTTGGGCGAGATGACGTCCGCTTGCAGGCTGAGCTTTTTCCGCAGCGCCGCGAACTGCTTGGGCGCATCCGCGTCGCCGTATTCGATCCGCGTCAACGTGAGCTTCGCCATCAGTCGGCATCCTTTGAGAAACCGGGAAAGACGCCGTGTTCCGTGCGATTATTGATAGCGGATCACCTTCCCGCTGGCACGGAACATCAGTTCAGTCGCGAAGCGTCGGCGTGGTTAGGCGAATGCGGGGTCTGGGCTCGCGGCCTCGTCGATCACGGTATGCCAGTGACGCAGCCATGTCCGCCGAAGATCATTTGCCATGAGTTTTCCGTCGCGACGAAGAGGACCGGGGCAGCACAACGGGGGACGCGCGACAGACGTATCGCGAAGTTCCTCGGCGGTTGCAGCACGATGCCATGAACCCCAACGATTGCCAAAAGGAACCCACCTGGAGACGTGCTAGGCCTTCTCCTGGAATCTTCATGTTCCATTGGCGCCAGCGTCAAGCTTTAGGTAAACTCGTGGTCATGCTTGAAGTATGGGTTCGACTCCTGCCAGGAACGCGACGATGAGCGACAACTGATTCCTCTGTCCCTGCGGCAATCGGTTGCGCGCGCCGCTCGGCGGAGAAGGCCGGAAAGTCACGTGCAAGAAGTGCGGCAAGGCGCTGCGCATTCCGAGCCAACAACCGGGCGGCGCAGTCCCCAGGGCCGCGTATTGGATGGATACGCCGAAGCCGGTCAACGCTGCGGCGACGGCGCCCGCCATGCAATCTCTGCCTCTCGCGGACGAGCCTCGCTCCGGCATCTCCTGGCGGCTGGGAAGTTTGTTCGCGGGCATCGGATTGATCGTGATCGTCGGCATTGTCGTTCCCGTGTTCTTCATCATTCCGAACTTGAAGAACGAAGAGACGCCGAAGACGCCTGTCCCTGTGCCGATCGCCAAAGTCGAACCGCCCAAGTTCGCGCAGCCAGTTGTGCCGCCTGTTGACGACGTGGAGAAGCCGCCCGTTCCGACGGAAGTGCCGCCACCCAAAGTGAACGAAGTTCCGAATCCTTCCCCTCAGCCCAAGGAAACCGGAAGCGAACGCCCGACGACGACGCCGAAGACGGATCCCGTCGTCGCGAAGACCGATCCGGGAGTCGCGCGTGCGGCCCTGGAGTTCGTCGAGGACAAATCCTTCGGCCGGGTGCCCACCGAGGTCGCCAAGGTCATCGAGGCGGTGATCCCGTATCAAGTTCGCCGCATCAAGGTCGAGCAGAAGGAGTCGCGGAAGCTCCAACTCGCGGTGTCGCCGGCGCCGAATCGCCGACCTTCGAGATTGAACACGCCGGCGGGGCGTTGCAACTGGCAGTCGGCTTCGAGAATGTGGGCGCCAAAATGAAGCTCACCCTGACTCCGCCCAGCGGGCTCAAAATCGTGCAGGAGGAATCCACCACCTTTCTCCTCGAAATCGCCAACGCCCCCCGCGGCGCCTGGCGCTATTCGCTGACCTCCGTGGAAAGCCCCTTCCCCAATTTCCCCGTCGTGCTCGGCGTAGCCAAAGGCAAATAACCCTCTCCCCCGCCAGGACCGCGTCCAACCCTGCGATGAAGTCGTCGCGGGGGAGAGGGTGGCCGAAGGCCGGATGAGGGGAGCTTCCGCGACAGGTTCCCTGAGCGCGGCGAATCGCTGCGCGAGATGAAGTTTCCGATCCGCAGTAAGAGACTAACTAACATAAGGCCAAAGGCAGCGACTCGGCGAACGGTGCGAGCGGTCATGACGTCCCCTCGTTCTGCGTTCGGTTAGTGTCGGCCGTTGGCGCTGGGGCGGCGGGAGCCGTCGTCGCACATGCCGATGATGAAACGCATCATATCGCGAACGGAGACGACCCGTTGCGGGCGTCCGTTTTCGAGCACCGGAAGATGGCGATAGCCGCCGCCGTCCATCTTGTGGAGGACGAAGTTAAGCGTGTCGCCGGCAGCCACGGACGCGGGCTTAGCGGTCATGAAATCGCCGATGCGTAGGTTCTGCCAGAGGGCGTAGTTGCCGGCGATTTTCTTGAGCAAGTCGCGTTCGCTGAAGATGCCGAGAAGTTTCTGATCCTGGTCAACGACGAGCACCGCGCCGACGTTCTTTTCGAGCATCAGGTCCACCGCCTGGCGAACGGTGGCATCGGGCCGAAGGGTGGTGGGAGGATTGCTGCACAGGTCGCGAACATGGTCTTCCATCAAGCTGCGCTCGACGCGATTCGTCGCCTTGGGGCGATCGAGCGGCGTCAAGCTGTGCTGGCAATGCGTGCACGCTTCGTTGCCAGGCACATTGTCCCATCCGCAGCTAGGGCAGATCATGTTGGCGCCTCGAAGGATATTGCATGGCTCCCCTCTCCCCTTTGGGGAGAGGGGTTCGGCTCTGGCTCCCCTCTCCCCTCGGGAGAGCTTGGGAGAGGGGCTGGGGGTGAGGGGTACAAGCGGTCCAGACGTCGGTTCTCGTCCGCGAAGCCCCACCGTAAACGCAGCGCACGGTGGGGATCCAGACTGCGGGCGCGATCCCCAGGGTGCGCTAGCGCTTACCCTGGGGCTTGCGGCACAACATCACAATTACTCCGCCGTCCACGCTTCGTCACCGTCCAGCAGCGCTTGCAGCGACGGCGTTCCCGCTTTCTTGGCCGCGGTAATTCGCCCCATGACCTGCTCGTCGAACGAGGGGCGCGACACGTTGCGGAAGACGCCGAAGCATTCGGGGAACTCGGGGCCCGTAAGCCGACTCAGCACGAACGCAAGCGTCGGCTGTTCCGCTTTCTCGTCATGCATGATGAGATCGTCGATCGGAACAGCGCCGTTCATCTCCACGACTTCCGGGTCGAATCCGCTCAGGCGAATGCCCTGATTCCGGTCTTTGCCGAACAGCAGAGGCCGGCCCTGTTCCAGAAAAATCGCGGCATCCGCCTTCGTGCTGCGATCCGTGGCGAACTCGAAGACGCCGTCGTTGTAGATCTTGCAGTTCTGATAAATCTCGACGAACGCTCCCCCCTTATGTGCGGCCGCACGCCGCAGCGTCTCCGCGAGGTGATTCGCTTCGACATCGAGCGTTCGTGCGACGAAGGTCGCTTCCGCGGCGAGGGCGACCGAGATCGCACGAAGCGGCGTCTCGAACGAACCCTCCGGGCTTGTCTTGGTGCGGGTGCCGAGGCGAGACGTTGACGAATATTGCCCTCGAGCGAGGCCAAGCACTTCGTTGTTGACGAGGACGATTTTCAGATCGACATTGCGCCGCAACGCATGCAGCAAATGATTCGCCCCCGCCGACAGCCCGTCGCCGTCGCCGAGGACGACCCAAACTTGCAAGTCCGGATTGGCCAACTTGATGCCGGTGGCGAACGCGGGCGCCCGGCCATGCACGCCGTGGAAGCCGTACGCATCGAGGTAGTAGGTGACTCGCCCCGCACAGCCGATGCCTGAAACGATGACGATCTTCTCGCGAGGCACGCCCGTGCCGGCAAGAACCTGCTTCATCTGCGCAAGCACCGAGTAATCGCCGCAACCCGGACACCAGCGCACTTCCTGGTCCGTGTCGAAGTCCTCGGGGGCGAGCATCGGCAAACTCAACTCATTCATGCGATTCTCGTTTAACATCTGTTTCGAAACCGTCTGCGCTGGTCTTCCGCTTGCGGCTTAGCGAGAACAGGGCTTTCTCCGAACGCTAAGCCGCAAGCGGAAGACAGTGGTTGTGAAACAACTCCTTAGCGGGGAGCCGTAGGCGACGCGGATCGACCCAGCATCTCCTCGATCTTCGCCTCGATCTCCCGCACCAGGAAATTACGTCCTTGAACATTGCACAAGCATTCCGAATCGACGCCCAGCTTGGCGCGGATCCAAAGCGACAACTGCCCCGCATTCAACTCCGGAATCAGAATGCGGCGATACTTCGCCAACAGCGAGCCCAAGTTCTTGGGCAATGGATGGAGGCAACGCAGTTGCGCGACCGCGACATCGCGCCCCTTGCGTCGAACTCGGCGCGCCGCGGCCTGGATCGCTCCAAACGTTCCGCCCCATCCAAGGACCAAGAGCTCGCCCTTCTCCGGCCCATCGACGACGCATTCCGGCATGTCGTCAGCAATGCGGGCGATCTTGGCGGCTCGAAGATTGACGAGTTTCTCGTGATTGGCTGGGTCGTAGCTCACATGCCCAGTGCGATCCTCTTTTTCCAAACCGCCGACGCGATGCTCGTGGTTCGGCATCCCCGGAATCGCCCAGGAGCGCACATGCTTTTCGTCGCGCCCATACGGCTCGAACGGCGCGCCTTCGCGAGGCAGATTGGCTTCGATCGGCGGCAGGGCGGCTACGTCTGGGATCTGCCAGGTTTCCGACGAAGCCGCAAGGGCGACATCCGTGAGCACAATCACGGGCGTCATGTGGCGAATCGCAATCCGCACCGCGTCGTAGACGGAATGAAAGCTCTCCGCCGCGGTTGTCGGGGCCAGCACTACCAGCGGGCATTCGCCATGCCGGCCGAAGAGCGCTGCAAGCAAGTCGGATTGCTCGGTCTTGGTCGGCATCCCGTTGCTGGGCCCCGCTCGCTGCACGTCGATGAGGACGCACGGCAACTCCATCATCACAGCCAGGCCGAGCGTTTCGCTTGCCAGAGACAAGCCGGGGCCGCTGGTGACGACCGCGCCGATGCCGCCGCTGAACGCCGCGCCCACCGCCATCGACATGGCCGCGGGTTCGTCCTCCGCTTGCACGCAGCGAACGTCGAATCCTTCTCGGCCCAACAGCAACTGAGCGATCTCGCCCGCAGGAGCTGATGGAAAATGCGGATAAACGAGCGCCCGGCCCGCTTTCTGCGCGGCCGCGATGAGGCCGAGGGCGGTCGCTTCGTGCCCGGAGATTTGCCGATATTTGCCGGGCGTGATTGGCGCCTTGGCAACGAAGTACCGCTTGAGGAAACCGCCACGCTGATCCGCGAAATTGCGGCCTGCCAGCAACGCACGAGTGTTGGCGTCCACCATGACCGGGTTCTTCGCGAACGTCGTGCGGATCCACTTCAACGTCGGGTCGAGGGGCCGATCGTAAAGCCAGCACGCGATGCCCAAGGCGGTGAAGCTGCGGCAACGTTCCGCTTCACGCGGGGCGAGCTTCAACGCGGCGACGGCTTCTTGCGTCCATCGATCCATCGGCAGCGCATGCACGCGGTAGGCCGCCAGCGATCCATCCGTCAGAGGGTTCGCGGCAAAGCCGGCTTTCACCCACTCCTCGGGCGTGAAGGTATCCGAATTCACGACAATCAGTCCGCCAGCCGGAAGGTCGCGCAAATGAGCCTGCAGCGCGGCGGGATTCATCGCGAAGAGCGCGTGCAGCAAATCGCCCGGAGTATGAATCTCCTTGCTGCTGAAATGGACCTGATATCCGGAGACTCCAGGTAGAGTGCCCGCCGGGGCGCGGATCTCGGCGGAGAACTCGGGCCGCGTGCAGACGTCGTTTCCCGCCAGCGCGGAGGCGCTGGCGAAACGTGCCCCCGTCAGCACCATCGCATCCCCCGAGTCCCCCGCGAAACGCACCGCCGCCTGCTCGATCTCCTCGACCGGGCAAGGCATCGGCGGCGCGTCGGTAGTCTTGCGCGGAGAGGCCATGGAGGAGATGATGAACGAGGAGGAAGAAAAAAGGAAGGATGAACGAGGAAGGATGAAGGATGAAAGAAGACAGCCGAAAGACGAGGTTGGTCCGAGTCAGCGAGCAGGAAAGCTCACGACAACTGTTTCCTTTTCATCCTTCATCCTTCATCCTTCCGCCTTCCGCCTTCCGCTTTCCGCTTTCCGCCTTCATCCTTCCGCCTTTACGCTCCTTCGCGTTTCGGCTGGAGGAACATCGGGCTAGGCGGGAGGTTGTGGATGGTGGCGGGGAAGTGTTCGACCAAATAATGGACGATGCGCTTCACCGACAGGATGCCTTGCGGCTTGCCGTCGTTGACGACGGGCAGATGGCGGTAGCCCCCTTCGATCATCTTGAGGATCGCGGAGCCGATCGAGTCTTTCGGATGCACGCACACCGGATCGGGCGTCATGCATTCGGCCACCGGCGCGGTGAGCGGCTTGTTGGGAGCGAGGACTCGCCGGGTGAGGTCGCGTTCGGTGAAGATCCCGACCACTCGGCGATCGATGCAAACGAGGACGCAACCGACTTTCTTGTCGCGCATCAGCGCGACCGCTTCCGCAATGCTCTGATGCGGAGCAACGTGCCATGCCGGCGTGGGATTCAGCCGCGACACGCTTTCGATCTTGAGATTGCGAGCCAGGTCCATCCGCCATCCCTAATTCGCTCACCGTGCTGGAGGCGGGCTTATTCTCGACACGCTTTCCCCAACCGGCAAGTGCGCGGCGCGAATGCAAGGGTCTAAGAACTACTGCAAATGCAAGAAAAAAACGGGAACGGCTTGCCGATGGCAGATGGGTCGCTAGCGGGCAATTGCTTGGCGGCGGATTCGAAACGCCGCCCCTGTCTAAATCAGCGTGCGCAAATCGGCGGCGCGTTAGGTTAGCGGCCTGTTGAATAAGAGAGGCATCGCGCTTCCGATCAAAACATGCCAGTCGCCCGGACCAGCCCGAAGCGTCAGCGAGGGACGACGTGAATCCTCGCTGACGCTTCGGGTTGGTGCGAAAGGTGCTGCTGCGAAATCGCGCACGCTGATTTAGCATGAAGCGTCCCTTTCTTTGACACCTGTAAGATGGTTCTCGCCGTTCTTGGAAACGAATCGCATGAAGACCGCATTGCTCCTGATGGCTCACGGCAGCCGCAACCGCGAGGCGAACGCCGACCTCGATCATGTGGCCGAGCAGTTGCGTGGCGGCGAGTACGAACCCGTCATCGCCTCGTTTCTGGAACTCGCGGAACCCAGCATCGTGGAGGGGGGCCGTCGCTGTTGCGAAGCGGGGGCGGGGCGAGTGGTGATGCTCCCCTATTTCCTCTCGGCGGGGGTCCATTTTCGCCGCGATCTGCAAGGCATTCGCGATCAGATGGCGGCCGAATTTCCTCAATGCGAGTTCGTTCTCGCCGAACCCATGGGCCGTCATCCGGGGCTGTTGCAGATCGTGCTTGAACGCGCGGCCCAGGCAACCGGCTCGTGACCCTTGCAATCGGCCCAGCAACCTCGAACAATGGTTATACGCCCTTCGGCGCCAGCGCTCCGGGCTTTACCGCTCCAATCCGTCAAGGAGCCTCGATGAATCCGTATCTGTCCATGTGCGATGATTTCGGCCTGTTCGTCCACCTCAATACCAAGACGGAGTTGACCAAGAATCGCGAATCGATCCTGCATTTCTTCGAAAGTCTGCGTAAGGCGTTTCCCGAAATGACCGATTTCGAAAGTCGGGAAAACGGCGAACATGTTCTCGAAGAAGACCGTGATCAGGGGTCGCATCGCTGGGTGGCGCTCGAGCCGCGGCGTTTCGTTTCCGGCATGATGAATCCGGAAGAACTTGAAACGGCCGATTCCTTTCAGGAACGAGTGCTGGAGACCGCTCCCTTTCACCTCGATCTCAGCCCGCTCGATTGCGATGCGCTCGATGTCGTCTTCGCGTTCGATTTCCTCTATGCCGGCAACCATGACGAAGTGGTCGCCGAGGCTCTGGGCATCAGCACCAGCCTGGAACCGCTGATCAATCTGCCCGGTTCGCGGATCCTGCATTACGAGCCGCAGCTGATGCTGGCGCTCGACGAAGCATGCCGACTGCAATGCCGGCTCAACATCGAAACGCGGACGAACGCTTACCAGGTCCGCACCAGCCAATACCCGGAATCGCCCATCAGCGTGTACCTCACGATCCGCCAATATTGGGGACGACAGGGCGCGAAGAGCTATGCCGAGTCGTATGCGACGCAACGCAAGCTGCTGCAAGAAATGGCGGAGCAGCACATCATCCCCACCGTGATCAAGCCCCTCGGCGAAACCATTGCGAATCGTCAGTAACCCGGTTAGCCGCGACGCGCAGCGGAGCGCGGACTTGGCGCCCTGCGATCGCTGAGCGCC